>NZ_NFHX01000011.1:0-70280 GCF_002161515.1 Faecalibacterium sp. An58 | reverse complement strand
GAAACCAATGAATCAGGAGACATCAGCCTGTTTGCCATCACCAAGCTGGCCGACTTCTATGGCGTGACAACAGATTATCTTCTGGGTCTGGTGGAAAACAAAAAACACCCAGACGCAGCCATTGCGGACCTGCATCTGAGCGATGAAGCGGTAGATGTTCTGAAAAGTGGGAATTAAATAACCGGCTTTTCTGCGAGTTGGTTACCCATCCGGAATTTCCGCGTCTGATGGCAGACATGGAGATTTATGTGGATGGCATGGTGTCCATGCAGATTCGGAACCTGAACGCCCTGCTGGAATCGGTCCGCACCTCGATCGTGGAGAAATACGACCCGAAAGAGGACAACACCCTGCGAACTTTGAAGGCAGCGCAGATCGACGAAGATGAATACTTTGCCCGTGTTGTGAGTAATAACGTAGAGCAAATTTTGATTGACCTCAAACAGCAGCATTCCAAAGATACATCCAGTGCGTCGGCAGATTCTCCTGCAGCTGCATTCAAGGAATCTTTAGAGGAAATCTCACAGGTCAAGGGCAGCAAGGTTGAAAAGCTGATGATGCTGTTCTGTAAGCAGAACCAGATCAATTACAGTAAATTGACCGACAACGAAAAGCACTGGCTGGTGGAAATCTGCAAGAAATCGAACCTGCTCAAAGGTGGGGCCAGCCAAAGAGGAAAACGCGCAAAGAAATAGGACGGCCGCTGCGGCGGGGCTTGTATACCTTTGCTCCGCAGAGGGCGAAAGGCTGGCAGACAGGTGCAGGTTGCACCATCTGCCAGCCTTTGTTCTGCCAGCTTTACTGCCAGAGCGGGGGCCAGGAGGTTGGCCCCACGTCGCCCTCTCCTTCGCAAAGGAATAATAGCCGCAAGCGGCTATTTGGCCCAGATGTGGGCGCAAGCGCCTGTTTGTATTTGCCTGCTTTGGCAGGCATGGCATAACACACTAGACTTTGCAAGCAAAGTCGTGTGCCACGAAACCCCGGCGCGGTTTCTTTGGATTCTTCCGGTTATGATTCTGCCGGCTTATTTTCTCCCGCGCTGTCCTTTGTGGTCCCGCCGGCACGATAGGTTACTGGCAGGCAGACCATGGCCGGCAGGTTGGCACGATCCTGGACGAGCAGCAGATCAACCGCCGCCCGGGCGATCTGCTCAGCAGGTGGACAATGGTGGAACAGGACAGATCTTCACTGTCAAAGCGGTAAATACCGTCAAAACCGATCATTTGGACGTGGGTAGGGACGAGGACTCCTCTGACCCGCAGCCTTTTCTCGATCTCATAGCAGAGACGATCCGTGTTGCAGAAGATACCATCGTAGTCGAAAACGCCGCTGTGCAGGTGAGCGTCCAGAAAAGTGTCGAAAGGCGTGAACCCTTCCTCATTTTGTACGGAGAGAGAATCGAAAGGGACGCTCCGTTCCCGGCAGGTCGCCTCAAAGCCGGCCTGGCGTTTGTCGGGCTCGCCGGCAATAGCTGAACCCAGACGCAAAAAGAGCAGCTTTTGACAGCCCAGTTCCAGCAGTTTTTGGGCGGCCAGCTGCCCACCGCCAAAGTTATCAGAAGCGACACAGGGCACACCGGCTCTAAAATGCCGGTCGATACTGACAAAAGGCAAATCAGGGGCAACCTCCAGATCGGGGTTGTAGGTCAGGGCGATGACCCCATCCACTTTGTTCTGCCGTACCATGTCCAGACACCGCTGTTCCGCCTGCCCGTCGTAGTTGGTGATAGAGACAATGGCCCGGTAATCCCGGCGGGTCAGCTCTTCGATTATGGCATCGGACAGGTAAGCAAAGAAGGGGTTGCGGAGAGTCGGCCAGATGAGAGCGACTGTATTGGTCCGGTTGGTCTTGAAGCTGCGGGCATAACGGTTGACACTGTAGCCCAGTTTGTGGGCAGCGGCCAGCACTTTTTCCCGGTATTCATCCCGGACCGGAAGATTATTGTACACTTTGGAGACGGTGCCAAGGGCCACTCCGGCTTCAGCGGCCACATCTTTCATCGTGGGGGCGGTGTTTCTTTTTGGGGCTATAGGACTGCTCCTTGCAAGGTGAATTCAAAGTGCAAAGCCCTGCCCTGTTTTCATTCCAGAGCAGGGCTTTGCCGCGTGCACGATCTAATGAAGGAAGATGAAGGAGGGGAAACAAGTTGGTTACAGTGCGAGGGAGTATTGCTCGACGGTGATACGGGCCGCGCCGTCGGCGGCAAAGGTGATACGTTCGGCTTCGGGCGGAGTGTAGATGCAGGCCGTCATGGTCTGCTCGCCGCCGTTGATGAACACCTCGATGCTGTTGCGGTCCAGAAGGATGCGGAGGCTGAGCGTATCGCTCTGGCTGCGCACGGTACAGCTGCGAAGGTGTACGATATCCTGATGGAACCCTGCCTGGCTCCGGTCAAGGGTGAGCCGCCGGGTGCGCGGCTCATAGGTAAGGGTGGTAGAGTGGGCACCGTCGGAGGCCAGCTTGATGGTAAAAGCGCGGCACTCCTTGCCCTCGGGAGTGATGGTCACGCGGAGGTCAGCCACCCGGCCGCCAATGCCTTCCAGAGCCGTCTCGCCTTCCATGCGGACATTCTCATGCAGGACACGCGCGCCGTGGGCGGCGTCCAGTTCCCGGACGGGGGTCTGGATGATCCGGCCGTCCCGGATGTGCAGCTCCCGCGGGCAGATGGTCTGCCCGAACCACTTGGCCCCATGGGGCTGATCGCTGATGCCGGACCAGGCTTGCATCCAGGCGGTCATGATCCGGCGGCCGTCGGGCGCCTGGAGGGTCTGGGTGGCATAGAAGTCGATGCCCTCGTCCATCAGCTGGACGTTTTCGCGGACAAAGCGATGGTTCACAGGGTCATAGCTGCCAATCAGGGCGATCACGCAGTGCCCGTTGTGGAACTCGTCCCGGGCCTGCATCTCCATCGGGCCGACCATCAGCACCTGCTTGCCGTCCAGCTCAAAGAAGTCGGGGCACTCCCACATGACGCCGTATTCGCCGCGGCTGGCGTCCAGAATGGTGACATATTCCCAATGGAACCCGTCAGGGCTGTGGAACAACAGTGCTGCGCCGCCTTCCGTTTTGCCCTGCCCGACCAGCACGGCGGAATAGCTGCCGTCCGGCTCCTGCCAGATCTTGGGGTCGCGGAAATCAAAGCGGCTGAAGCCTTCGGGCAGGCAGGTTTCGTCCAGCACGGGATTCTGAGCCAGCTTGACGTAGTCGAGGCCATCTCCGACGGCGACGCTCTGGGTCTGCACATCCCGGGTCTTGCCGTCCGGCTGCTCTTCCCTGCGGACGCTGGTGTAAAGCAGCAGCTGGCGGCCGTCGGGCAGCTGCGCGGCCGAGCCGGAGAAGCAGCCGTCTTTGTCGCTGGGGCTGTCAGGGGCAAGAGCGGCGGGCAGATAGTCCCAGTGCAGCAGGTCGGTGCTGACGGCATGGCCCCAATGCATGGGCCCCCAGATGGTGTCGTAGGGGTAGTATTGATAAAACAGGTGGTAGTTTCCTTGGTAGAACGAGAAGCCGTTGGGGTCGTTCATCCAGCCAATGTAGGGGGTCAGGTGATAGGCGGGACGTTCGGCGGCGGGGATGGCCGCGCCGTGCTGCGCCTCATAGGCGCGGGCTTTTTGTAAGGTCGTGCTGTCCATAGCAGCCTCCTGTGAAAAAATGCTCCGGGCCGAGGCCGCTTGTTCAAGTCGGAGGCCCGGAGGTTCGATTTTGCGCGGGGATCAGGCGTAATAAGCGTCCAGATACTTCTGCATGATGGCCAGGTAGTCAGACAGGCGGTATTCCTCCAGCATACCCAGATATTCCTCCCAGGCGCCGCCGGCCATGCCGTTCATGATCCAGTCGGCCTTGCAGGTGTTCATGTAGGTGGACAGGTCGGTTTCCAGCTCGGAGATGGTATCGGTGTCCTCGTTGCTCATAAAGACGTTGGGGAAAACATAGTCGTTGTGCATCTCGGGGGTGTAGATCTGCTCGATCCAATCCAGACGGTACTGGGCGTCGTCGGGGCAGGTGACATAGACGTCGTAGTAGTCGTTCAGGATGGCCAGAGGCCCGTTGACACTTTCCGCCTCGCGGACCTCGACAGGGGAAGCATCGCCCAGGGGCGCGTGCTTGAGCATCGGCTCGCCGTCGGCGTTGGTGGACATTTCAAAAATGTCAAAGCCGTCGTCCTCGCCGTAGGTGCCCCAGTTGTTCTGGGCCGACTGGATGGGGATGTACATCTGGTCCAGCCAGGCACAGACCAGGGCGGGATTGGCTGCCTTGGCAGTGACCACGCAGCGGCCGCGGTTGAAGCCGCTGGTGAAAGATCCATTGTACGGGGTAATGTTGGTCGTGTCGGCGGCCAGCGGGGGCAGGGGCTCCCAGTCGGTCAGGTTGTCAATGTTGGCCACATCCCAGGTAAAGCAAACGCCATACCGGCCGGATTTGCCCTTGGAGACATAGGTGGACCACTCCTGGGTGAAGCACTCGGGGTCGATCAGGTTTTCGGTGTACAGCTTGTGCAGCCACTGGATGCCGTCCCGGTAGCCCTCCTGCGCGGCGGCGCAGATCACTTTACGGTCGTTGGTGACAGCAATGTGACGGCTCTTGTCCTGGTCGCCATAGCCCTCGCCGAAGCCGTTGATGAGGATGGCGGGGTCCTGGTCGCCGTCGTTGACGATGCAGGACATGGGGATGATGCCGCCCTCGATGCCGAACTCGCTCTGAATGGAGGCGGCGTTGTCCCGGAAGGCGATCAGCACCTGCTCGAACTCGTCCACGGTGTGGGGCATCTCAAGGCCCAGGAAGTTGAGCCACTTGGTGTTGATGAAGGGCATACTGCCGACGGTCTGGATCGCGGTCTTGTCCACACCCAGCTGCTCGATCCAGGGCAGGGCCCAGATGTGGCCCTCGGTGTCGGTGCACATGGTGCGGTACTCGGGGTACTTCTCAAAGACGGCCTGCAGGTTGGGCATACAGGTGTCGATGTATTCCTCCAAGGCGATGACCACCCCCTGCTTGGCGTAGCGGAGCAGGTTGCTGTCCGAGAAATCGGCGGTAAAAACAAAGTCGGTCAGGGTGTTGGGGTTGGACATATTCAGGCTGATCTTGTCGCCCCACTGGTCGGACTGGATGGCGGTCCACTCGATGTGGACGTTGGTGGATTCTTCCAGCCGCTTGAAAATGGTGCGGTTGTTAGGTTCCGATTCGCTGCCTGCGGGGTAGCTGGTGGTGCCGGTCAGAGTGACAGTCTCGGCCAGAGGAAACTCGACGGGGCCGTCCACCACGACGGCCGCAGCCGCTTCATCGTTGGCAGAGCTCTTGCCGCCGCAGGCGCTCAGAGCCATGGCGGAGCCGGCCAGGGCAGCTGCTTTGAGGAAGTTGCGGCGGGAAATCATCTTTTTCATGGCGTTTTCTCCTTTTTCTTCTTGGTTTGTGTTCTGCAGGGATGCGGGCGTCAGCCCTTGATGGAACCGGCCATGATGCCGGCGTCGAAGTACTTCTGGAAGAAGGGGTACATGACGATCAAGGGCAGGCTGGAAATGATGATGGTGGCATATTTGAGCAGCTCGGCCAGCTGGGCGCGCTCGGCGGTGCTCTGGATGTCGGCGATCATGCCGGACTCGGGCTGGCTCTGGATCAGGATGGAGCGCAGCACCAGCTGCAGGGGCTGCTTGGCGGTGTCGTTCAGGTAGATCATGGCGTCAAAGTAGCTGTTCCACATGGCGACGAACTGCCACAGGGCCAGCACCGCCACCAGAGGCATACAAATGGGCACCAGGATCTTGAAGAAGAAGGTCATCTCGCTGGCGCCGTCCACATCGGAGGCCTCCCGCAGCTCGCGGGGGACGCCCTGGTAGTAGGTGCGGGCGATGATCATGTTCCAGACGCTGAACGCGCCGGGCAGGATGACGGCCCACATCGAATCCAGCAGGCCCAGGTTGTTGATGAGCAGGTAGGTGGGGATCAGGCCGCCGCCGAAGAACATGGTGATGACAAAGAGGGTGTTGAAGATCTTTTTGCCGCGGAAATCGGGCAGGGACATGGGGTAGGCCGCCAGCATGGTGACCACCACCGAGATGACGGTAAAGAGCACCGAGTAGAGGACGGCGTTTTTGAAGCCGGTCCAGATCTGGGCGTCGGTGGCCACGCGCTCGTAGGCGGTCAGGGTCCATTTGCTGAAATCAAAGGTGATGCCCTGGTTTTGAAGGGTGACGGGGTCCATGAACGATGCAATGACGATGTACACCACCGGGACCACGATAGCGACCACGAACAGGGCCAGCAGGACATAGCCGATGAACAGGATCGCTTTATCCTGCCGGGTATAGATCGCGAGCCGGCCGCTCTTTTTAGCTTTCGCTGCCATGACTGTGCCTCCTTATAATCCCTTGCCGTCGTTCATCTTGGCGACGATCTTGTTCACGGCTATCAGCAGGATGACGTTGACCACCGTGTTGAACAGGCCGACTGCCGTCGAGAAACTGTAGTCGCCGTCGATCAGGCCGCGCTTGTACACATAGGTGGCGATGATCTCGGAGGTCTGCATATTCAGGTCGGTCTGGAGGGCGTAGGCTTTTTCAAAGCCGATGCTCATGATGTTGCCGGCCTGGAGGATGAACTGGATGACCACCATATCCTTGATGGCGGGCCACTCGACCGTCATGATCTGCTGCAGCAGGTTTGCGCCGTCGATCATGGCCGCTTCCTTCAGGTCCTTGCTGGCATTGGAGAGGGAGGCCGTGTACATGATGGAGGACCAGCCTGCGCCCTGCCAGATGCCGCTGATGATGTAGATGGGGCGGAAGGCCTCGGGGATGGTCATAAAGTTGATGCTGGTGTGCAGCAGCCCGTTCAGCGGGCCGGTGACCGACAGAAGGACGCGGACCATACCGCAGAGGACGATGACCGAGATGAAGTTGGGCATATACAGCACCAGCTGGATCTTCTGTTTGATTTTTTTGCTCTCGATGCGGTTGAGCAGGAAAGCCAGAATGATGGGAACGGGGAAGCCCCACAGCAGGCCGTAGACGCTCAGCTTGAGGGTGTTGACAAGGTAGCGCTGGAAATCCGGCGAGGACATGAAGCGCTGGAAGTGTTCGAGACCGACCCACTCGCTGCCCAGGATGCCCTGGAAGGGGTTATAATCCTGGAAAGCGATCAGGATGCCGCCCATCGGCATGTACTTGAAAATCAGGGTCAGCACCACAGCCGGCAGAATGAAGATCAGATACAGCTGCCAGTGCCGCGCCATATAGACGCCCGTATTGTGCACACGCTGGCTGGCCGAGACTGCTACCGTCCCGGATCGGGATGCTTTCATGTAGATTCCTCCTTTTTCTATACAATGTCACTTTCGATTTTACATTTGCACTATCACCGGAGATTAAATCCCTTAAGACTGTTTCAAATGTAAAATCCTTACGCTCTTTTTATACCACGCCGTATGGCAAAAGTCAACATTATTTCGCCCGCCCGACAGTATATTTCGGTGAGTTTGTATGATTGCACAAAAACCGGTGTGTGCAAATGTGCAAACCGATGTTTTTGCGTTTGCACATTTGACTAATGTGTGCATTTGCACTATACTATAAGCAAAGGAGGGATTCCGATGGCAACCCGAGTAACCATCCAAGACATCGCCAACGAGCTGCAGCTCTCGCGCAGCACAGTATCGAAGGCTATCAACAACACCGGCGTTCTGGCTGATGCCACCCGCGAGAAGATTTTGCGCAAGGCTGCCGAGATGGGCTACAAGCAGTTCGCCTACTTGCCCCTGTTCCAGCCGGAAAGCGCAGCGGCCCCGGCGGACGCCCCAACAAATGCGCCGGCCGAGGCGGAAGCCCAGCCTGGCGGCAAGCGGGAGATCGCCATGATGACCACCTGCTTTTTAAGCAATTCCCACTTTTCTTCCATGATGCTGGACCGCTTCCAGTCCGAGATCCACCACCTGCACTACTGCATGACCATCTACCGCATCTCCCCGGAGGAGCTGCGCCAGCGCCGCCTGCCCTCTGCCTTTGACCCCGAGCGCACTGCCGGTATCATCTGCTTCGAGGTGTTCGATTATGAATACGCCCAGATGCTCTGCGAGCAGGGCATCCCGTTGCTGTTTGTGGACTCCCCGGTGACCGAGCTGAAAGCGCCCCTGAAAGCGGACCTTTTATATATGGACAACCATGTGGAGATCCAGCATTTCATCCAGATCATGCACCAGCGCGGCAAGGACCGCATCGGCTTTATCGGCGAGATCCAGCACTGCCAGTCCTTTTTCGAGCGGTACGCCGCCTATGCCAGTGCCATGACCCAGTTGGGGTTGGCTGACAGCTTGCAATACTGCGCGCTGGAGGGCCTTTCGCCTGCATATTTTGAAGATGCGCTGCGAGCCATGCTGAAAACCCACGGGTTACCGGATGTTTTTATCTGTGCCAATGACTTTGTAGCCATTGATGCCATCCGAGCCCTGCGCAACCTTGGAGTCTCCGTGCCGGAAGACATCTGGATCTGCGGCTTTGACGACAGCCAGGAGGCTTCGGTCATGACGCCGCGGCTGACTTCCATCCATATCCACGGGCAGATCATGGGCTTTACTGCCGCCGACCTGCTGATGACCCGCATCAAGGAACCCTCGCTGAATTACCGGACCGTCTACACTGAGACCAACCTGATCCTGCGGGAATCCACGGGAGACCATGAGGCAAAAGTATGAGCAACCTGATCGATCCTGACCGCCCGCTGATGGCCTTTATCACCAAAATGGCCTACAGCGCCTACCTGAACATTTTATGGCTGATCTGCTGCCTGCCCATTGTCACCATCGGTGCGTCCACTACCGCCCTGTTCTACGTCACCTTAAAGATGGCAGAGGATCGGGACGACGGCTTGACCGGGATGTTTTTCCGGGCTTTCCGGCAGAACTTTCTGCCAGCCACCAAACTCTGGCTGGTTTTATTGGGCACAGGGGCGTTTCTGGCAATGGACGGCTATATCGTCTGGCATATCTGGAGCCAGAGCATATTCTGGACGCTCGTCGCCGCTTTGCTCATCGTGGCGGCCATTGTCTACGCGGTGGTTCTGCTGTATGCGTTCCCCCTGCTGGCGCGGTTCGAGAACACGACCTTCGGCATTCTCAAAACTGCCCTGCTGGTGGGGCTGCGCTACCTTGTCTGCACGCTGCTGATGGCCGGCATCTATTTTTTGATGGGCTGGGTGGTGGTCAACCTCTTTACCCCCGCCTTCCTGCTGGGGTTTGGCTGCTGCGCAATGCTCTGTTCTTTCCTGCTGGTCAACATCATCCACGCCATTGGCGGCGACCCGGATGCTGCGCTTGCAGCCCAAGACGCTGAGAGCAAAGAGGATGGAGAAAACCAAAATGCCGCGGATGAATGAGCGGGCCCGGCAGGACTGGGCCACCCTGCGCAGCCTCCATGGCAAAAAGAGGCTGGAGCATATCTGGAGCTACTATAAGCTGCCCATCGTCATTGCGCTGATCCTGCTTTATATGGCAGGTTATGCCGTCTACCGGCAGGCCACCAAAAAGGAGGACGTACTTTATCTGGCGCTGGTCAACATCGCGCCGGGCGACACCCTGACCGAACAGCTGACCGCCGGTTTTGCCAGGGACCAGGGCCTGACCGGCAAACAACAGGTGTATCTCTACAGCGGCCTGCTGCTCTCGGAGAGCGAGGGCGCGGATGAAGAATATGTTTATGCCTCCGAAATGCGGATCGTGTCGGCCGTCACCGCCCAGCGGCTGGACGTTGTCCTGATGGACGCCGAAGCGCGGGACGCTTTTGCCGCCCAGGGCTATCTTGCGGACCTGAGCAGCCTGATACCCGGCCTTGCGTGCCAATGGTTGGACATCTCCCAAACGCCGCTGATCCGTCAGGCCGGCTTCCCCGAGGCAGTCTATCTGGGGGTGCTGGCCAACGCGCCCCACCCCGAGCGCGCCGCCGCTTATATCGACTATCTGCTCACATAAGAAAGGAAGGACCGTCCATGGATATTTTGGCAATCGGTGAAATTTTGATCGACCTGACCCAGACCGGTACCGGCGAAAACGGGATCCCCCAGTTTGCGGCCAACCCCGGCGGTGCCCCCGCAAATCTGGCGGTGGCAGCCGCCAGGCTGGGCGCACAGACCGCCTTTATCGGCAAGGTAGGTGCCGACGGCTTTGGCAGTTACCTGACCAGCGTGCTGAAGCAGAACGGGGTGGACGCTTCCCACGTGGCAGTTGACCCCGAGGACCCTACCACCATAGCGGTGGTTTCGGTGGACGCCTCCGGCGAGCGAAGCTTCAGCTTTTACCGCAAAGCGAACGCCGACGTCAAGCTCACCGCCGGCGATATCCCCGACAGCGCCCTGCAGCGCGCCAGGTTTGTCCATTTTGGCTCGGTCAGCCTGACCGCCGATCCGTCCCGCAGCGCCACTCTGGATGCGGTGCGCCGTGCCAGGGCAATGGGCAAGGTCATCACCTATGATCCCAATTATCGCGCCAACCTCTGGCCGGATGCGGCTGCCGCCGTCGCACAGATGAAAGCCCCACTGAAACTTGTGGACATCCTCAAAGTCTCGGATGAGGAGCTGCCTTTGCTGACGGGCACCACCGACTACGAGACCGGCACCGCCCTTTTGGCCGAACAGGGCATCCGGCTGGTCTTTGTCACCCTTGGCCCAGATGGCGTATTTTACCGCATGGGCGGCCAGACCGGACGTGTTGCCGGCGTTCCCTGCACCGTCGGGGATACCAACGGCGCGGGCGACACTTTCTTCGGCGCAGCCCTCTCCAAACTCTGCAAAGAGGACCTTGACGCCCTGACCCCTGAAAAACTGGAAGCCATCCTGGCCTTTGCCAACAAAGCCGCCAGCCTCACCACCAGCCGGCACGGAGCGATCCCTGCCATGCCTACCCTGGCGGAGGTTGAAGGCTGAAATTCAGGTACATAACTTGCCCGCAGGAAAGCCACACGGACTTGCCGCGGGCAGTTTGTACTTTCTGGGGTGTTACGCTGTACAGCCTATAAGGAAGCAGGGTTTGGGGAAGGCACTCCCCAACAAGTACGACCGGAATGTGAGACGCAATTTCAATTTTTGAAATTGTGGCCACAGGTCGATACTTGCTTATCGCTTTTTTCAAAACTTTTCCCTCTCTGGCTTTCAAAAAGCGCCGCGACTTTTTCTGATATACCAACTATTTGCAGCGAAATACTTGCCTTGTCTCGCAAAATATGGTATACACGTTATACGAAAGTTTGACGCTTCACGTTCAACCGAAGGGAGGCCCCGCCATGACCGCCGTCATCTACGCCCGCTATTCCTCCGACAGCCAGCGCGAAGCCTCCATTGAAGGCCAGCTGCGGGACTGCAAAGACTATGCCGAGCGCAACGGCATCGCAATCGTGGGCACTTACATCGACCGGGCTTACTCTGCCAAGACCGATGACCGCCCCGAATTTCAGCGAATGGTTCAGGACAGCGCCAAAAAGATTTTCGATGCGGTCCTGGTTTGGAAACTGGACCGCTTTGCCCGCAACCGTTACGATGCAGTTTACTACAAACGTCAGCTCGAAAAGAACAACGTCCATCTCGTCTCAGTCATGGAGCCAATTTCGGACGGCCCTGAGGGCATCATGGTCGAGAGCCTGCTCATCGGCATGGCCGAATATTATTCGGCGGA
Source organism: Faecalibacterium sp. An58 (assembly GCF_002161515.1). Lineage (NCBI taxonomy): Bacteria > Bacillati > Bacillota > Clostridia > Eubacteriales > Oscillospiraceae > Faecalibacterium > Faecalibacterium sp. An58. The sequence goes on along the minus strand of NZ_NFHX01000011.1, from coordinate 58,633 downwards.
GTTGGCTATCAAGGTGGCCCGCGGCGAACGGGAAAACGCCCTCAAATGCAAGTACAACGGCGGCGTGGTGCCGCTGGGCTACGTCATTGGAAAAGAGGATCGGCTCTATCATGTTGATCCCGAAACAGCTCCCATTGTGCAGGAGATCTTCACCCGCTACGCCGACGGAGAACCAGCCGAAAAAATATCAGCATCCCTGAACGAGCGGGGCCTGCGCACCCGCACCGGGAAACCCTTCGTCAAAAACAGCTTCTTTCAGATCTTCAAGAATCGCCGCTACATTGGGGAGTACAGCTACAAGGACATTGTGATCCCCGGTGGCGTGCCCGCCATTGTGGACCAGGCGCTGTTCGACCGGGTGCAGGAACGCTTCGCCAAAAACAAGATCACCCATGGCCGCCCGGCCAAAGATGAGGTCAACTACCTCCTGACCACTAAACTGTTCTGCGGTAAATGCGGCACCCTGATGGCCGGCGAAAGTGGCACCAGCCACATGGGAACCACTTATCACTACTATAAGTGCGGAAAGGCCAAACGCAAGGGACAGGCGCATTGCAGCCTTAAAGCGATCCGCAAGGAACCTTTGGAGCGCTTTGTGGTGGATACGGCGGTCAAATTGGTTTTGAACGATCCGGTCATCGAACACCTGACCGATTTGATTTTGGAAGCTCAGGGCCGGGAAAATACCCACCTTCCAGTCCTGAAAGAACAGCTCCGGGACACAGAAAAGCGCCTGTCCAACCTGCTGGAGGCTATTGAGCAGGGCATCCTGACGCCCACCACCAAGCAGCGCCTGGACGAACTGGAAGCCCGTCAGGACACCCTCAAGGCCAACATCTTGGAAGAAGAACTGCAGAGGCCGACTCTGAGCCGGGAACAGATCCTGTTCTGGTTTGAGCGGTTCCGGCAGGGAAATGCAAACAGCCCTGTGTACCAGCGGCAGATCATCGACAACTTCGTCAACTCGGGCTATATCTTTGAGGACCGGGTTGTGCTGAACTTCAACTTCAAAGAGAATGCCAAGACCGTCCCCCTTCGTGAGGTTTTGGGTTCGAGCGCTGATGGGAATGGTCCACCAAAATAAAAACCCGAGGCCATAGGCCCCGGGTTTTTCAGACTGTCAAAAAAGTCCCGTCCAGCTGACATGTGCGGATGGACGGGACACATACAGGGAAATTTGGCGTTGAGAGTGTGCGAGCCGCTTTGCGGCGAGTGCGCGGTTCAGCGCCAAATTTTGTCCCCAGGGACTGCGAAGCTGAGGCGCGTCCTGCGGACGAAACAGCCGAAGCGGAGCAGGGGCAGCGGTCTGCCTTTTGCAAGCCCGCTGCGACGGGCGCAGCAAAAGCAGGGAACCGCAACCACCAGGGGGAAGGAATTTCTGTCCCGCGACTGCGGGCAGAAATGGGTTCCCCCTGGAGCGTGTCGTTTTTCGACACGCTGCAAAACCCGAGGCCGCAGGCCCCGGGTTTTTATTTTGCGCATGTGCAAGCAGGTGTTTTTCAGCCTTCGGGCGGACGGCTCCTGCTGTCCTGTTCCCTTCCCGGCATCAGGTGCACTCGATCTGTTCCAGGCTGACCGCCCTGCAATGCTGCAGCCGGATGTTTTGGGGGTCGTTCCCGGGCAGCTTGAGCTGCCGGAGGGTGACGTTCTGCAGCTCATAGCCCGGCACATCAAAACCGGACAGCTCCACCGGGGCACAGGGTTTGATGCTCCCGTCTCCGTCCACGTCCTGATACCGGCCGGTGAGGGTCAGCTCCTCGAACAGGAAATCCCGGAACACAGGGGGCCGGGGCCCCGGTTCACCATCGTCGTTGTAGCCCACCTGGCAGACCATCACACGGGGCAGAGCACACCGGCGCACCGTCAGTCCCTGCACGCCGCCGCCCCGTTTTGCGGTGCCCTTGACCAGCAGCCCGCACTGGGAGTTCGTCAAATCGCAGTCCCAGACGGCCACGTCTTCGATGCCGCCGCTGATCTCACTGCCGATGCAGACGCCGTGGCCGAAGGCGCTGCGGCAGTCGAACACCCGCACCCGGCGGGTGGGGCGGCCGATCCGGTTGCCCTCGGGGTTTTTGCCGGACTTGATGGCCACCGAGTCATCCTGGGTGTAAAAGGTACAGCCGAACAGGGCGCAGTTTTCGCTGGAATCCGGGTCCCAGCCGTCCCCGTTCCAGATGCCCTCTGAGCGGAAGGTACAGTGATCGGTGACGATATTCCGGCTGTAAATCATATGGACATTCCAGCTGGCCCCGTCCGCCAGGGTGAGGCCGCTGATGCGCACATCCTCGCAGTTGCTCAGGTTGATCAGCCGGCCCCGCACCCGCCCCGGGATGGTGTTCTCGTTTTCACAGGTCCTGACCAGATCGGCCATGGCGGCCCATTCCTCCTTGAGGCGCTCCCGCTCCGACTGGATGGTACCCCACGCCAGCGGATAGCCGCCGCCCCGGATGGTCCCTTTGCCGTGGATCCGTACCCGCTTGCAGTTGGGCCCTGCGGTGTGGTCCAGATGCCCAAAGTTCAGCAGGCTCTGGTAGCACTCCATTTCGATGCCCTCAAACCGGCTGGGGATACGGGGCAGGTAGTCCTCCGGGCAGCCGGAGCCCTGCAGCACCGCTCCTTCCTCCAGATAGATCTCGGTGTCCCCATGGCCTGTCAGCCCTCCGGTCAGGTAGACCCCCGCCGGAAAATAGATCACCTGGTCGGGGCCGCAGTCGTCCAAAGCCCGCTGCAGCGCCGCCCGGTTCATGGTCTTGCCGTCCCCCATCGCAAAGTAAGGGGCGGCGGTCACATCCAGACGTCGTTTGGGCTGCGGGGTGGAAAACCGCACCTCCCCCACAGACTTCACCTGTACTCGATAGTCGGCGCCGGGGACGAGGTCCTCCAGGGTCACATGGGTGCAGCGGACGGTGCAGCAGGGCCTGCCGTCCAGCCATACTTCATACAGGGCTGGGGGCTGGGCAGGCAGCTCCCACCAAAGGGTGACACTGTTTGGCGTAGTGAGCAGATGGATCTCGGACATAGCGGCCTCCTAACCGTTTTGTGTGTTGTTTTCCGCTCCAGTATACCAGAGCGCTGCGGCGCTGCCTAGGGTGTATCTGAAAACTCTCCAATACTGTTCTATTCTACCAAAAAACACCATCTGCCGCGTTGCATTCGCTTGCATTCCATGGAGGAGTGCAGCGCTCATGCGCCTTGCATCTGGCGTTTTTTGGCGAATATCTCAGCATGTTTGACTTCTCAGATACACCCTAGTGTTTTGGGCAAACGGGTCAAAACGTCTCCTTCACCCCCAGGCCATAGGGCACCGGACGGACCCCATAGCGGTTGGCCAGACTGCCGGTGACGGTCAGCCGCAGGCGGTTCGCCCCGGGGCGGGCCAGCCCGGCCAGCTCAAAGCTGCAGGGGGACCAGAAAGCGGCCCCCGCATCCTGCCCGTTGACCGTCAGTTCGCACATTTCCTCTGCCTGGACCGGCAGCCGGATGCTGTCCCAGTTCGACGCATCCGGCGGCAGGACGCATTCCGCCTCATAGACCTTTTGGACCGCTTCGGGCCGCTGCTCCACCAGACGAAACGCAGCCGGCTCCAGCCAGAGGACCCGGGGCTGCAAAGGCAGCGCCTCCCAGTCTGCCGCGCCGCAGGCAAAGACCAGCAGGCTGCTCCGCCGGGGCAGGCGGACGGGGCAGCGCTCCCCCCGGAACAGGGCGGCCAGGTCTGCAAGCACCCCGCCAGCCGCAGTGAACTCCTTTTCAAGACCCGGCGTCCAGGCGAAGGGGGTGCGGGGATCGCGCCCCATGATGCTGGGCTCATCGGTAAAGAACGCGATGATGGTCCCGCCGAACCAGGGTTTCAGCCGCCGGTAATAGGCCTCATGGGTCAGGCGGATAAAAAGATCCACCGCGTCGGGGTTCAGCAGGTCGGTGCTGGGTGGGGCGCCCGGCTCCCCGTCGTCCTCCCCGAAATGGATGCTCCGTATGGTGCCCCGGGTAAAGCGGGATACCAGCACCCCTTCCGGCGTGGCGGCCAGCACCTGGTCCCCCTCCTCCGGCTGCGGCACCCAATCGATGCCCCGGGAGGCAAAGGCGGGGTTGGCCGCCACCACCTGCCCGCAGACAGAGCCCGAGGGATACATCCCCTCGTCGTAGAGGATCACCTGCATCCCCAGGCGCTCGGCCTCCCGGACGGCCCATTCGATGGCCTGGAAAAACGCCTCCGACAGATACCCCATCTCCTGCGGCAGGCCGATGCGGGGGCGCAGCTCCACCTTTTCCTCGGAGGCCAGAGGCTCTGTGCTGGGCTGGTCAAAGTAGCGGTAGAAAAACAGCATATCCTCCTGGTGGGAAAACACCGAGATATAGAGCGACCAAAAATCGTCCACCAGATTCTCATATTCCGAGGCCACCCGCTGCAGCCGCAGGTCCAGTTCCTGCAGCAGGGCGCTGCGCCGCTGCTGGTAGGCATAGCTGCAGGCGATCAGCCCGATCATGCAGGTGACGGCGAACAGCAGCCACAGCATCCACCGCAGCCCAAACTGGGCGCCCAGGGTCTTCTGTACCCGTTCTTTCACCCTCATTCCTCCTTGCCGATGCGGTACTTGGCGGGCGATACCCCTTTGCTCTCACGGAAGCACCGCACAAAATAGCTGGTGGAGGCGAACCCCACCTGGCTGGCCACATCCTTGATCTTGCAGCCCGGGTTTTTGAGCAGGACCACCGACCGGTTGATCCGGCACTGCATCAGATAGCTGTTGAAAAAGTTGCCCGTCTCATCCTTGAACAGATGCCCCAGATAGGCGGGGTTGACCCCGCTTTTGGAGCTGAACTCCTTGATCGAGCCTCCGTCCCCGTTGCGCACGCTGTCGTGGATATAGCGGATGGCCAGCCGGACGATGGGGCTCAGGACATCCAGCCGCTTTTCAAAGTCCTCCTTCATCCACTCCAGGGCGCCGGCCAGCAGATGCACCGCTTCTTCGCCGGCCACCTCCCAGCTGCGCTGGGTGAACCGTTCCTGCAGCTGTTCCTGCAGGTTCTCCGCCCCCGGGAACTCGCTGGTCAGGACCCGCAGATAGGCATAGACCATATGGTGCAGGCAGTCCCTGGCCTCTTTGTAGGGCACGCTCCAGTACAGCTGGGCCGCTATGGTATGGCTGTCTTTGGCATCGGCAGTCCCATAGCAGAAGCTGCGCACCTCCTCCACCAGCTGTTCCGCGTCCATCGAGCGGCTGTCCGCATGGATCCCCAGGATCACATCGGTCTGGGTCAGGTCTGCCAGCTCTGCCATATCGCACACCAGGGAGTAGCTCAGATGGAGCGCCTGGGGATCGGTCACCGGGGCGCCCACGGCGGCCACCACCTGCCGGGACGCCCCCTCCTGCTGCGCCAGCACCCGCAGCTTCTGCTCCAGCTCTGCCCGGTCCAGCGCCCGGCCGCCCAGGATCATGACAAAGATCCCCTTCTCGTTCCAGCAGTGGTATACCTCATACTGCCGGGCCAGCTGTTCCAGACAGGCCGCCCGGAACGCGGCGCTGCTGCTCTCCCGGCTGCGCCGGAGCACGCCGATCGCACAATACTGAGGCAGATAGAGGTTGAGCCCCAGCACACCGGCCCGCTCGCTCAGCTCCTCCCCCGAGATCGAGCCGGACAGCCAGCGGTGGAGGATGTTTTCGTACAGCAAATTTTTGCCGTTGTCCCGGTGGCTGTAGAGGTTAGCCATGGCGTTCTGCACCGTGCTTTCCAGCTCTTCCTTCTGGACCGGCTTGAGCAGATAGTTTTCCACTCCCAGACGGATGGCCTCTTTGGCGTAGTCAAATTCACTGTACGCCGTCAGCAGGATGCAGCGGGTATAGGGGTACGCCTGGCGGACGATCCGGATCAGTTCCAGCCCGCCCATATGGGGCATCTTGATGTCCGTGATCAGAAGATGGAATGTCTCCTGTTCCATGGCTTTCAGCGCCTGTGTCCCATCCGACGCTGTCACCGGCATATCCACGCCCAGCGCCTGCCAGTCGATGCTGGTCTTCAGCACCTTCAGCACGCTCTCCTCATCGTCCACCAGCAGGACCCGATACATAAAAATTCCCTCCGTCTCGTTCTTTCCGGGTTGCCAACCAAATCCACACCGCTATATTATCACACCGGAGGAATGGTATACAAGACAGAAAGGGACGTCTCCTCAACACAAACCATAAATTTTGCAATTATGTGAAAAGATTTATATATACTTTGCCCGCCCGGGGCGGATATAATGGAACCATCGATCCACCCAAACACAACAAAGGAGCTGCTTGTCATGAAATCCCCTGTCGAATACGCCCGCGCCCATGCCGCCTACGACGGCGTCATCCGCAGCCTAAGCTGGCAGGGCGACGACATCCAGATCGGCGGCGTATGCGTAGGCACCGGCGTGGGCACCTACGATTTCTACTGCGGCCGTCCCTGCTCGGTCAACGATCTGCACGGCGTAGGCGCGTTCCTGCTGATGTGCACCGCCATGCAGCAGCTGCAGGACGCCGGGCTGTAAGCTTTTCCAAACGTTTTTCTCTTCCTAAATACACCCGCAAGGCAGGGTTTTGCTCCCCTGTTTTGCGGGTATTTTTGTGCCGGGGCCCCGGGGCGCGCATCCGCACGCAAAACAATGCGGGGGCCGGCCAAATGGCCAGCCCCCGCAGAGGGACCCTATCTTTCGTGACGCAAAAGTTCTTTTGTTTTGGTGCGATCAACAACAGAAGGAATATATGGTTCTATTCCTCTTTGCCGCCACATCGGATGGGTGTTTTACCCGAGCGCGCAGGTGGTCTCTGGCACCTGTGCGCCCCTTATATCATCTCCCGGTATGGTGCCCCGGGGGTGTTATAAGTAGAGTTGATCAAGCTTCAAGAGTCTTTTCAGTGATAGTCTGGGTAATGGTGTAAGCAACAAAATAGCTCGTCGTACCATCTGTACCTGTAGCGCTCACCAAATCGCTAATCTCGCCAGTGTAGCTATAAGTATAATACTTATCATTAAGATCAACACCAGTCATATCCTGGGTTTCAACCAGCTTAGCGACCTCAGCATCAACAATATCAGCCACCATCTTCAGTGCTGCCGACTCAGTCAGAGGTTTCACATTCAAAGTAGTATTTACAGGAGCAACAGCAAAGAGAGCAACATGCTCAGTATTGTTAAGTCCAGTATTATTGACACGCTTGTGATTTGCAAAAGTATATTTGGCGGTATTTTCATAAGTCTCGCCAGTCATACTTACAATCACATTTCTCAGGCTGTCATCGATCATATTAATACCATTCTGGCGAACGGCAGCTTCAACCATATCGGTCAAATCAGAACTAGCTGTAAAGGTAACTTTGACCTTATTAGCAGCACTCTGCCCATTATTAACAGCAGCCACAACGCCAGTAGCAGGAGTAGTGTTCTCACTGCTGGAAGAAGAGCTGCTGCCGTCCTTGCAGCCAGCCAGCATGCTGACGGCCATGATGCCGGCCAGCGCCAGAGAAGCAATCTTCTTGAGTTTCATAATGAATTTTTCCTCCTTATGGTGTATAAAAGATAGAGACCCAAAACAGGTTCAAAGGAAGGTCCTTTCCTTTGTGTGCCTATCATAACATACCCCCCCCGGTGTCAAGACCCAATTTCAAATTTTTCCTTTTTTTCTTTATTTTCTTTAGTTTGTATTTTCTAACTTTGAGGCAGGAGGAGTTTGGGGCAAACCAAAAGCCTCCGCCTGTCCCTGGGACGAAGCGGAGGCTTTCTGTCTATGTACCGGTCATCTCTCCCGGAAGCGGCTGAGGAACTCGGCCGTCTTGGGATTTTTGGGGTTTTCAAAAATGTCGGCAGGGCTGCCTTCTTCGGCGATGACGCCGTCGGCCATGTACACCACATGGCTGGAGACGTCCCGGGCAAAGGCCATCTCGTGGGTCACCACGATCATGGTCAGGCCGGCAGCCGCCAGCTTGCGCATGACCGCCAGCACTTCGCCCACCATCTGGGGGTCGAGGGCGCTGGTAGGCTCGTCGAACAGCAGCACTTCGGGCTGCATGGACAGGGCGCGGGCAATGGCCACGCGCTGCTTCTGCCCGCCCGACAGCTGCCGGGGCCGCGCATGGATGTAGGGCGCCATGCCCACCTTTTCGAGGTTGTCCATGGCGGTGCGGCGGGCGGTCTCCTTGTCCTGGTGCAGCACATACCGCAGCCCGGCGGTGCAGTTTTCCAGCACCGTCATATTATTGAACAGGTTGAAGCTCTGGAACACCATCCCCACCCGGGCCCGGTAGGCCGAAGGGTCAAACTTGCGCTCCATGATATCCTGCCCGTGGAACAGGATCTGCCCCGCGGTGGGGGTCTCCAGCAGGTTGATGCACCGCAGCAGGGTGCTTTTGCCCGAGCCGGACGCGCCGATGACGCAGGTGACGTCCCCGGGGCTGACGGTGAAATCCACGTCCCGCAGCACCACATGGGTGCCAAAGCTCTTGGACAGGTGGCGTACCTGGATGATAGGCTCAGACATGGCTGGCGCCCTCCTTCATATCAAGATTCTGGGAGGCATGGTCGGGCTCCGGGGCGTTGTACATCCCGCTGGTATAGGCCAGGGTGTCGGTGGTGTTCAGGTCGTAGTTCTGAGGCCCGTCCAGCTTTTTCTCCCACATACGCAGCAGCCAGCTGGACAGCAGTGTCATGGTCAGATAGATCAGCATGACGATGGTGGCGCTCTCAAAATAGGTATACAGGGCGCCCACCACGCTCTTGTGCACAAAGAACAGGTCGGTGATGGAGATGACAGACAGCACCGAGGTATCCTTGATGTTGATGATGAAATTGTTGCCGATCTGGGGCACGATGTTGCGCAGGGCCTGAGGCATGATGACATGGATCATGGTCTGCCAGTGCCGCATACCGATGGCCATGGCGCCCTCGGTCTGGCCGGGGTCGATGGAGACGATGCCGCCCCGCACCGTCTCAGCCATATAGGCGCCAGTGTTGATGGACACGATCAGGAAGCCTGCGGACCACATTTCCAGATGGACGTTGAAGACGCTCATCATGCCATAATAGATAAAGACGGCCTGGATCATCATGGGGGTACCGCGGAACAGCTCCACATAGCACCGCAGCACCACCCGCAGCAGGCGCAGGGGGATGCGCTTGTACAGGGGGTCCCGCCGGGGGTCGATGGGGATGGTCTGCAGGGTGCCCACCGCAAAGCCGATCAGGCAGCCAAAGAGGGTGCCCACCAAAGCCAGCAACAGCGTAGTGCCCGCGCCCCGCAGATAGGAGGGGCCGTACTGCTGCAAAATGGAGGCACATTCACGGATAAATGCGTACATGGGGGTGCTCCTTTACGGCAGGTAATGTTACTGCTGGCTCAGCGGCTGGACGCTGATGGCCTCATCCATCATGGCGTTGTAGTCGTCGGTGGTCATGGTGGCCAGCACTTCGTTGATGGCGTCCTTGAGGGCAGTGTTGCCCTGCTTCATGGAGATGCCGATGTTGATCTCCTCCTCGCTGACCTGGAAGTCGTTCTCCCCGCCGCCAAACTCCAGCATCACAAAGTCGGGGTAGGCTTCCAGGGCGGCCTGGCCGGTGGGCCGGTCGGTGACCACGATGTCGCAGGCGCCGCTGTCCAGGGCCACCAGCATGGCCGGGGCGGTCTCCTGGGCGGGCAGGATGTTGGCATCCTGGATCTGGGGCAGGCAGATGTCATACCAGATGGTGCCCAGCTGGCTGGTGCAGGTAGCGCCGGCCAGGTCTGCCACGCTGGCAGCCGAGGCGTAGAGGCTGTCCTTCTTGACCAGGGTCACGATGGATGCATAGTAGTAGGGGTCCGAGAAATCCACCTGCTTGGCCCGCTCGGAAGTGATGGACTGGCCCGCGATGACGCAGTCCACATCCCCGGTCATGACGGCGGGGATCAGGCTGTCCCAGTCCAGCTTGACGATCTGGATATCCTGGCCCAGGGCCTCGGCGATCTTCTTGGCCATCATCACATCGTAGCCATAGGCATAATCGCTGGCGCCCCGGATCTGCACCGCGCCGTTGGCGTCGGTGGGCTGGGTCCAGTTGTAAGGCGCGTAGGCGCACTCCATGGCCACCGTCAGGGTGGTGGGGTCGCCGTCCCCGTCGGGGGCGCCGGCGGATGCACCGGCCGCGCTGGAAGCAGTGGAAGCGGTGGAAGAAACTGCGGAGGAGCTGCCGCCGCAGGCTGCCAGGCTGGCCGCCATCACGGCGGACAAAGCCAGGGCAAGGATCTTGTTCAGTCTCATGTTGGATACTCCTTTTCCCAAAAACCCTTCTATAAGGTAAAAAGCTGCCACAAAAGACCCGGCATCCGTGGGGGATACCGGGTCCAGAGGCTTGCGTTCAAAGCAGCAGTCCGGCGCCGCGTCGCCCGCCGCGCCGCTGCGGCCATGATGCTATTTTATTCATAGGAAGGGGATTTGTCAAGTAGGAGATGCATTCCTGCCCCCTGCCCTCCCCTTTTTCGGTCAGGAACGGGGTTTCCAGCGGCGCATGACCCCCACGCCCAGGGGATAGGGTCCGGTGTGGACGGCGATGGTGGCTCCGATCTGCAGCAGGCCCACTTCACAGCTGCTGTCCGGATACCGGGCCCGCAGGGCGGCGCGCAGCTGCATCCAGAACCGCCTGCCCTCCTCCACATCGTAGCCATAGCCCACAATGATGCGGTAGTCGTCGGGGTCGGCGTTGCGCTCGGCCAGATAGCCCAAAAGCTGTTCGATGGCCTTTTCCATGCTCTTTTGGCGGCCCCGGGCCATCCCGCCCGAGAAGATCTCCCCCTCGGCAAAGTGGATCATGGGCTTGACGTTGAGCAGGTTGGCTGCGCGGCCGGTCACCTTGCCGATCCGCCCTCCCTTGATCAGATAGTCCAGGTTGCCCACCGTGAAGAAGATCTGGTTGGTGGGGCGGGTGCCCTCCAGCCAGGTCAGGGTGTCGGCCAGGGTGCAGCCGGCGTCCCGCATGGCGGCGGCATTCTCCACCGTGGCGCCCTCGCTGACGGTGGCTGCGGCGGTGTCCACCACCTCGATGACCGCGTCGGGGTAATCTTCCAGCACCAGCTGACGGGCGTTGCGGGCACTGCCCACGCCGCCGCTCATCTTGCCGGTGAAGCACAGGCACAAAACCGGCCGGCCCGCTGCCGCCCGGGGCCGAAAGACTTTTTCAAAGTCCTCCAGGGAGGGCAGGCTGGTCTTGGGCAGGACGGCGGGCTGGTCCACCATGAACTGGTAGAAGTCCCGCACCGGCATCTCCTCCCCTTCTTTCAGGTAGGTCTGGCCGTCGGTGGAGACATAGAACGGCACCACCGTCACGCCCAGGCGGACGATCTCCTCCCGGGGCAGGTCGCAGGCGCTGTCAGTAATGATATCGAACATGATGGTCCCCCCCATTCTCCCGTCCAGGGCGGGTCGTCTCAGGTGCGGTGGATGTAAGCTTCCCGCTCAGCGCCCACCGAGATATAGGTGATCTTGCAGCCGATGGCTTTTTCCAGATAGAGGATATAGTCCTGGGCCTGGACGGGCAGATCCTCCCAGCGGCGTGCGCCGGTGATGTCGCAGTGCCAGCCTGGCATCCGCTCCACCACAGGCCGGGCGGTATCCAGCGCCTTGCCCATGGGGAAACGGGTGGTGGTGCTGCCGTCCTCCAGGGTGTAGGCGGTGATCACCGGCACCGTCTCCATGTAGTCCAGCACGTCCAGCAGGGTCAGGGCCACCTCATCGCAGCCCTGGCAGGACACACCGTAGCGGCTGGCCACCAGATCCACAGGGCCCACCCGGCGGGGACGCCCGGTGGCTGCGCCGTACTCATGGCCGGCCTCCCGCAGCTGGTGCATCTCCTCCTCGGTCATGGCCAGCTCGGCGGCAAAGGGACCGTCCCCCACGCAGGAGGAATAGGCTTTCATGATGCCGATGGACTTGTCCAGCTTGCGGCCCGGGATGCCTGCGCCGATAGGGGCGTAGGCGCCGATGACGTTGGAGGAGGTGGTGTAGGGGTAGATGCCGAAATCCACGTCCCGCAGCGCGCCCAGCTGGGCCTCGAACAGGATCTTCTTGCCGGCCTGGTCGGCCTCGTCCAGGTAAGCCCCCGCATCGCAGATATAGTCCTTAAAGATGGCGGCGTACTTTTGCAGCCAGTCCCACATCTCGTCCACGCGGATGGGCTGGGCGCCGTAGCTGCCCTCCATCACCAGGTTTTTGGAGTCCACCATGGTGACCAGGCGCTTGTGCACCGAGTCGTCCAGATGGAGCAGATCCCCCATGCGCAGGGTCTTTTTCATATATTTGTCGCCGTAGACATAGGCGATGCCCCGCTTGGTGGAGCCGAACTGCGCGCCGGTCTTGGACAGGCGGGCCTCCTCCAGGCCGTCCTGCAGGACGTGGTAGGGCATGGTGATGGTGGCGCGGTCCGAGATCTTGAGGTTGGCCGGGGAGATGGCGATGCCCTTCTCCCGCAGGCTGGCGATCTCGCCGTCCAGGTGGTGGGGGTCGATGACCATACCGTTGCCCATGACGCACACCACGTCCGGGCGCAGGATGCCCGAGGGCAGCAGGTTCAGAACGAACTTGCCCCGCTCGTTCTTGACGGTATGGCCGGCGTTGTTGCCGCCCTGGTAGCGCACCACGATGTCATAATCCTGGCTGAGCAGGTCCACCATACGGCCCTTGCCCTCATCGCCCCAGTTGATCCCTGTGATTGCAGTAAGCATAATCGATGACCTCTTTATTGATCCAAAGAGCAGCCTTTTCCGTGCACCTTGCCCGGGATACGCTGCCCTGAACACATCGCAGCGCAGGCAGTGCCTGCACATACAGTTTTATTGTATCATGCCTGCCGCCGCAAAGCAAGCCGCAGGTTCCACAAAGGCGGGGGTCAGTTTTTGTTTTCCGGGCCCGGGCGGCGGGGCAGATGGTGCAGCGTGCCGTCCGGCTCCTGGATCATGGTGTTCTCCAGCTGGGCCCGGAAGGATCTGCGGATCTCCGCCAGGTATTCCTGCCGCAGCGCCTGCTGTTCGGCCTTTTCCGCCTCGGTCAGCCCCGCGGGGGTCTTGCTCTTGCGGGCCAGCTGGTTGATGCGGGCGATCTTTTCCTGTGTCATGGGGTGTAAGCCTCCTTTGCGCCCGGGGGGCGCTTGTGTTATACTGTTGGTCGAGGTGAGATTGCAATGCCCAATGTACCCAATTATGCCCGGGAGATGGACGCCGTGCTGCGCCGGCTGGACGGCCGGCGGCCCCGGCTCCTTCTCCACGCCTGCTGCGGGCCCTGTTCCAGCGCGGTGCTGGAGCAGCTGTGCCAGCACTTCGAGATCACCATTCTGTACTACAACCCCAACATCTGGCCCGACGCCGAATACCACCGGCGGGAACAGGAGCTGGAGCGGTTCGTGGCGCAGGCCCATCCTCTGGGGGTGACGGTGGTGGAGGATCGCTACGACCCCCGGGAATTCTATGAGGCCGCCCGGGGCCTGGAGGACGAGCCCGAGCGGGGCCGCCGCTGCACCGCCTGTTACAGGCTGCGGATGCGCCGGGCTGCCCAATATGCGGCCCAGCACGGCTTCGACTGGTTCACCACCACCCTGTCCATCAGCCCCCACAAGGACGCCGCCCGGATCAATCAAATCGGGCAGGAGCTGGCCGCCGAATACGGGGTGCCCCACCTGCCCTCCGACTTCAAAAAGAAGAACGGCTACCTGCGCTCCTTGCAGCTGTCGGCCGAATACGGACTGTACCGCCAGGATTACTGCGGCTGCATCTTCAGCGCCCGTCAGTCCCAGGCAGAGCGGGACGCCAGGGCCGGGGAGGATTAGGCGTTTTCTTCCTCGGGCAGGCGGGCCACCAGCACCGCAAACACCAGCATCCCCACACAGGGCACGATGTTGGAGGCCATGCCCGCGGTGAGGCCCGCGTACTCGGCCACTACCCCGATGATCCAGGGCATGACGATGGCGCCCAGGCTGGCCGCCGGCAGCAGGATGGCAATGCTGGTGACGGTGGTCATCCGGCCTGCCGCCGCCACTGCCGTGGGGTTCATCCCCGCCATGGCAAAGGCGAACAGGAACAGCAGCAGGATGGCCGGGGTCTGGCTGCGGGCCAGCATCAGGCCCAGATAGGTGACGATGCACCCGGCGCCCATCCCCACCATGGCCCTGCGCGGGTTTTGGAAGGGGAACACAAAGGCGATCAGCATCCGGGCGATCAGGGTAGCTCCCCACATCACCGTGACGGTGTAGGTGCTGAGGGCCCCGGCGATGATGCCGCTGTCCTTGAAGTAGGTGACCATCCACCCGGTGACGCTGGTCTCAGCGGCGTTCTGGCAGAAGATCAGCCCTACCAGCAGCCAGAACCGGGCGCTGCGCAGAAAGCTCCAGTCGATCCGCCCGCCTCCCTTTTTGCCGCCGGCCTCCTCCATGGGAGTGAGGGCGAACACCGCCCACAGCAGCCCGCCCAGAATGGCCAGCAGCAGCAGGGGGGCCTTGTCCCCTGCCCGGGCTGCCGCCGCGATCAGGAAGGGGCACAGCAGCGCCCCGCAGGCATAGCAGCTGTGCATGATGTTCATGCCGCGAGTGCGGTCGGAGCTGCTGTTGCCCACCAGGACCGTGCAGGTGTTGATCACCTGGCCCTTGGCACAGCCCGCCAGGAAAAAGCCCACCGCCAGCAGGGGCACCGCCCCCGTAAAGCCCATCAGGCCGTAACCCACCAGGTATCCCAGGGACAGGAGCAGAACGCTGGGCTTCATCCCGAGAACGCCGGGCAGCACCCCCGACACAAAGCCCGCCGCCAGGTTGCCCAGGCTCATCAGGGAGAGCAGGGTGCCCGTGACGCCGTAGGCAAAGCCATACTGCTCCTGCAGCAGGCTGACCACCACCCCGCTGGAAATGGCGCAGATGCCGCTGAAGAAAAAGGCCGCAAAGCCTGCGCTGCGCCGCCGGGCCAAAAGCTGTTGCTGGTTCATAACCCTAACCTCACTCAAAAGCCCCGCAGGGGCCGGCGCTGCCGGACCACCTGCGGGGCGTTGTGTCGTTGTGCCTTACCCGTTCTTTTTGAGAGGGTAGGTGATGATCTTCTTGGGGCACTTGGCCACGCAGGTGCCGCAGCCGGTGCACTTGGTATAGTCGATGCGGGCCAGGTTGTCGGTGACGTGGATGGCGTCCGCCGGGCAGTTGCGCTGGCACATGCCGCAGGCGATGCAGGCGGTGGCGCATTCCTTCATGGCCACCGGGCCGCGGTCGCAGTTGGAGCACATGACCACCGGCTTGTCGGGGCCGGCATCCTGGATCATGATGACGTGCTTGGGGCAGACGGCCGCACAGGCGCCGCAGCCGGTGCACTTGTCCTGGTCTACCACCGCCACTCCATTGACCACATGGATGGCGTCGAACTTACAGGCCTTGACGCAGTCGCCCAGGCCCGCACAGGCAAAGGAGCAGTCCTTGGGGCCGCCATACAGCCCGGCCGCAGCCGCGCAGCTCTGGATGCCCTTGTATTCATAGCTGGGTTTGCAGTTGTCCCGGCTGCCCTGGCACTGGACCACCGCCTTTTTGACGGTGGCGGACACCTCGGCGCCCATGATCTTGCCGATGGCGGCGGCAGCTTTGGGGCCGCCGGGGGCGCACCGGTCGCAGGGGACGCCGTCCATCACGATGGCCTTGGCATAGTCGGCACAGCCTGCGTAGCCGCAGCCGCCGCAGTTGGCGCCGGCCAGACAACCCGTCACCTGCTCGATGCGGGGGTCCTCCTCCACGGCCATGAACTTGGATGCAGCAACCAGGATCACCGCGCCCAGAGCGCCCACAACGGTACAGAGGACAACAGCCAATACGATACTCATTCCGTTTCCTCCTCCCTTACAGCGTGACGTTGAACAGGTTCTCGACGATGCCGCCAAAGCCCATGAAGGACAGGCTGGTGATCGCCGCCGCGATCAGGGTGATGGGCAGGCCCTTCAGGGGGCCGGGCGCGTCGCACACTTCCACACGCTTGCGCACGCCGCTGAACAGGCACATGGCCAGCATAAAGCCCACGCCGGAGCCCACCGCGCACACCAGCGCCTCGATGAAGGCGGGGACAAAGCCCAGGGTGGCCACATCGGCGCCGTAGTCGTCGATGACCAGGATGGTGACGCCCAGCACGCAGCAGTTGGTGGTGATCAGGGGCAGATAAACGCCCAGGGCGTTATACAGCGACACCACATAC
The DNA here is from genome assembly GCF_002161515.1 of Faecalibacterium sp. An58. Taxonomy (NCBI): domain Bacteria; kingdom Bacillati; phylum Bacillota; class Clostridia; order Eubacteriales; family Oscillospiraceae; genus Faecalibacterium; species Faecalibacterium sp. An58. The sequence goes on along the minus strand of NZ_NFHX01000011.1, from coordinate 42,438 downwards.
TTTTTGAGGAACATCTCGATGAACTGCACCAGCACCGCGATGACCAGGATGAAGACGATGGTCTGCAAATAGCCCAGCCCTGCCGGATCCAGCACAAAGATCTGGATGGGGAAGGTGACCAGGGTCGACATGAACATGACGAAGATGACGGCGCCCGACATACCCAGCGCCGAGTCCAGCTTTTTGGAAACGCCCAGGAACGGGCAGATGCCAAGGAACTTCACCAGCACATAGTTGTTCACCAGGATCATGCTGAAGAAGATGGCCGCAAGTTTGACGATCATTCCTTATCCTCTCCTTCCTGCAAATCCTTGATGGGCTGGCAGCCCACCTTGCGCTCGATGCGGGCATCCAGCTTGTCCTCCACCCAGACGCAAAGGCCCATCAGCAGGCCGAAGCAGAGGAAGGCGCCGGGGGCCTGGGTCATGATGCCGATGGTGACAAAGCCCTCGGGCATCACCTGGAAGCCCAGCCAGGTGCCGCTGCCCAGGATCTCGCGGATGGTGGCCATCAGCACCACCGTCAGGGTGTAGCCGATGCCCATGCCCACGCCATCCAGGGCCGAGTCCACCACGGTGTTCTTGCAGGCGAACATCTCGGCGCGGCCCAGGATGATGCAGTTGACCACGATCAGGGGGATGAACACGCCCAAAGCGTCATACAGGCTCTTGGTGTAAGCCTGCATGACCATCTGGACGATGGTGACGAAGCCCGCGATGATGACGATGTAGCAGGGCAGATGCACCTTTGCGGGGATGACATTGCGCAGCAGCGCGATGATGACGTTGGAACAGATCAAAACGAAGGTGAACGCGACCCCCATGCCGATGGCGTTGGACACTGCAGTGGTGATGGCCAACGTGGAGCAGGTGCCCAGAACCAGCCGGAGGACCGGGTTCTCCTTGATGATGCCATTGGTAAGGATGCTTACCTTGGAGACTTTTTCTTCCTGTGCCATTCTTACCAGCCTCCTTTATGCAAGTTCGTTGTAGCAGTTGATGCAGTCGTTGATGGCCGCAAACAGGGCGTCGGACGAATAGGTGGCGCCGCTGATGCCGTCATAGCCCTGACCCTTGGCGATGTTGGCGGTGCCGTCCATCCCCTCGAACTGGGTCAGGAAGTCAGCCGCTGCCACACGGTCGCCGATGCCGGCGGTCTGGCTGGAAGCGTCCACATAGATGCCGGTGACGGTGCCGGCGGTGTCAAAGCCCATGATGACGTTCACCAGGCCGCCGTTGTAGCCGGTCTCCCCCGCCTGGATGGCAATGGAACCGTCGGGCGCACGCACGGCGCCGCTGACGCCGGGGGTGGTGTAGTCGGTGATCTCCTCCAGCTCGGTGGCATCCGAGACGGTGGGGATGACCTGGACATAAGCCGCCAGGGTGTCAGCTTTCTGGTTGGCCTCGATGACCGGCGCGGTGACCGAGTTGACCAGGGCCAGCAGCAGGCTAACCACCAGCGAGCTGACCGTCAGCACCAGGATGGGTTTGACGGTGCTCTCCCAATTGGAGTTTGCAGACTTTGCAGCGTTGCTCATTTGGAAGCAGCCTCCTTCCCTGCCTTCTTGGCGGACTTGACGTAGCCATAGGGAGTCTGGCGGGTGGCGTCATTGATGAAGGGCACCCACAGGTTCATGAACAGCAGCGCGAAGGACACGCCCTCGGTGTAGCTGCCCCAGTAGCGGATGGCAAAGGTGACAAGGCCCAGGCAGACGCCGTACAGCAGCTTGCCCTTCAGAGTGAAGGGGCTGGTGACATAGTCGGTGGCCATGAACACCGCACCGAACAGCAGACCGCCGCTGAGCACCTCCACAAGGCTCTCGTGGAGGCTCTGGGTGGCGATGAGGTAGAACAGGAACATACTGCCCACATAGCTCAGCGGGATGGCGGGGCTGATGGTCCGGGTGACCACCAGGTAGACAAAGCCCAGCAGGATGGCCAGGGCGCAGGTCTCGCCCAGGACGCCGCCGTGGATGCCCATGAACAGGTCGAACAGGTTCAGGCGGGCGGGGTCGGCCACCTGCAGAGGGGTGGCGCTGGCCAGCTGGTCCACTGCCGCGTCGGGATAGACCCAGGCGTTCATCTCAGAGGCAAAGCTGACGAACAGCACGATGCGGCCCACCAGGGCGGGGTTGGCAAAGTTCATGCCGATGCCGCCGAACAGCTGCTTGGTGATGAGGATGGCTGCCACACAGCCCACCGCCAGCTGGCCCAGGGGCATCCCCACGGGCACGTTCATGGCCAGGATGATGCCGGTGACCACCGCGGACAGGTCCCCGATGGGGTTGGGCCGCTTGAGCAGCTTGCAGTACAGCCACTCCAGCGCCACGCACACCACCACCGAGAAGGCGGTGACCAGCAGCGCCCGCAGGCCAAAAATGACCGCCGAGGCCACCACCACCGGGCACAGGGCCACGATCACGTTGGCCATCAGGCTGCGGGTGGTCTCATCCGAGCGCACATGGGGGGAGGCCGAAACAATAAGCTTTGTATCCATGGTTACTTATTGCCTCCTTTTTTGATCTCACTGAGATAGTATTCCTTGGCCAGGCTCATCATCTGGGTGCAGGGACGCTTGGCCGGGCAGACGAAGGCGCAGGAGCCGCAGTTGAAGCAGTAGTCCACGTGCAGCTTGCCCAGCTCCTCCACATCACGGGCGGCATAGGCGGTGTTGACCTCCACCGGAGCCAGGCCCATGGGGCAGTACTCGATGCAGCGGCCGCAGCGGATGCAGGGCTCGGCTGCGGGCTGGGCGGCGCTGACCTGGCTGAGCAGGATCAGGCCGCCGGTGGTCTTGGTGGTGGGATAGCTCAGATCCTCCACGGCGGGGCCCATCATGGCGCCGCCGGCGATGACCTTGCCCAGGGTGACCTCCGGCTTGAGGCCGGCGGCCTGGATGATATCCTGGTAGGGCGTGCCCACCGGCACGATCAGGTTCTGCGGCTTGGCGCAGGCGTCGCCGTCCACCGTGACGATCCGCTCCACCACCGGCATACCGGTGGCCAGGTATTTGCCCAGCATACTGACCGAGGTCACATTCATGACGATGGCGCCGGCGTCGGCGGGCAGGCCCCCGTGGGGCACTTCCCGGCCCAGGCACTTCTCGATCAGGATCAGTTCGCTGCCGGTGCCGTAGACGCTGGGCAGCGGCTTGACGTCCACATTGGACAGGCCTTCGGTCTTCTGGCACAGCAGGTCGATGCACTCAGGCTTGTTCTTCTCGATGCCGATGATGCACCGGGGAATACCGGTGTACTGCAGCACCGCCTGGATGCCCCGGACGATATCGTCGGAGCTGGTAAGCATCTCCTGGGTGTCGCTGGTCAGCCAGACTTCGCACTCCGACGCATTGATCAGCAGCGTGTCCACCGGGCACTTGGGCTGCAGTTTGACATCGGTGGGGAAGCCTGCGCCTCCCAGGCCCACCAGACCGCTGGCGCGGACCGCCGCCAGGAAACTGGCCTTGTCGGTGACTTTGGGCGGCTGGACGGCAGGGTCCACCGTCTGCTGGCCGTCGGTCTGGATGACCACTGCATCGCACGCCTTGCCGTTGGCCAGGCGGAAGGGCTCCACTGCGGTGACGGTGCCCGACACGCTGGAGTGGATATTGGCCGAGACGACGCCTGCGGCTTCCCCGATCAGGGTGCCCACACACACCTTGTCGCCCTTTTTGACAACGGCCTTGGCCGGGGCGCCGATATGCTGGCTCATCAGGATGCGCACCTGCGCGGGCAGGGGCATCGGGACAGGCTTGCTTGCAGCGGTCGCTTTGTCATGCGGCGTATGCGCGCCAAGCGCCGCACGTTTCAGCTTGTTCAACATGAACTATACAATCCCCCATTCTGCTTTGGGCCGCAGAGCTGCCTCCTGTGCCGGCAAAAAAGCACTGGGCGCTGCGGCTGCTGCTTGCTGATATATTTTATTGTATCATTTCCCGGATTGAAGTCAACGCCAAATAAGCTAAAAAATGTCCGAAAGTGAAAATTTCATGACGTTAGCATATCCTAATCCATCCATTTTTCGGGGAGATGCGGGTTTGCCAACAGGGCCCGGGTATGCTATACTATATAAATAACAAAGCCATGGCGGGCCGATGTTCTGCCGCCCGCCCCATAAGGAGGTCCAGACATGAAAGTTCTCAAAGCGATGCTCGTTGCCCTCACCGCGGCCGCCCTTGCCGCAACGGCGCTGCTGCTGTTGTGTCAGGCCAAAAATGCGCCACACTACGTCCGTATTTATGATGCCGAGGACAACTGACAAAAAACGCCGAAAGGGCCCGCCGGGTGCAAGCAAGCGCCCGGCAGGCCCTTTTTTCTATCCGCAGCATCACCGTCCTCTGTGCATCCGCTTTGTTTGGCGCGGCAGGCGGGTCGAACTAATTTTTCTCCAGGCGCAGCACGGCGGCGGTGATGTCGTCGGGGCGGCCGGAAGCCGCCCGGGCCCGGGCCGTCTCCACCAGGGTGCGGGCCACCGCGTCGGGCGGGTCTTTGGCGGCGGCGGACAGCTCCAGCTGTTTGAGCACCCAGCCGGGACCGTCCACCAAAAGCCCGTCGGACACCAGCACCGCCAGATCCCCGGAGCCAAGGCGTGCCATCTGGCTTTGACCGTTCACCTCCCCCAGCACGCCCATGGGCAGGCCGGCCTCTCCCACCGTGCACGCCTTCCCCTCATGTACCAGAAAGCCGGGCGCCGCCCCTGCCTTGTAGATCCGGGCCGTCCCGGTGTACAGGTCCACGCTGAGCAGATCCAGGGTCGCGCCCCCTTCCTCCCGGCTGTCCAGGGCCAGGGCCACGTTCACCAGACGGGCGCTCAGCTCGGCGGTAAAACCCGCCCGCAGCAGCCGCCCGGTCAGTTCGGCGGCCAGGCTCCCCTCCACCGCCGCCGGGCGTCCCGTGCCCATCCCGTCGCAAAGGATCATCTGGGCGGCGGTGGGGCTGCAGAACTGCTGCACCGCGTCCCCCGACACTTCCCCCCGGGCCGGGGCGGACGCCCACCCGAACAAAGCCCGCAGGGGCGGTTTTTCGGTGAACAGAAGGGTGGTCACCTGCCGGCAGCTGAGTTTTTGGGGCGGATCAAAGCTGCGGCGGCACAGCCGGCCCACCTCCCCCGCCAGGGTGGCCAGCTCCTTTTGGCTGAAGCGTGCCCTGGGCAAAGTGACCGCCGCCCGGGTGCGGCCCAGGCTGTCCAGGGTGACCGAGCACTCCACTGGGGGCAGCCCCAGCGAGGTGAAGAAATCTGCCACACGCCCCGACTTATAAGGTTCGGGGCTGCCGGGGCTGGCCAGCTGGTCCCCCAGCGCCCCCAGCGCCTGGGCCACCGCGCTGTACTGCTCGGTGAGGGCGGCACGCATGGCGTCGGCGTGGATGCGGGCCTCCTGCCGGCTCTTGTACAGGGCAAAGGCCCGGGTCATGGCCCCCGACAGGGCCGCCGGATGGATGCACCGGGCCAGCTGCCCCGGCAGATCCTGCGGGTCGATCTGCTGGTTCTCCTCCAGAATGGGGCGCAAAGCCTCAAACCCCGCCATGGTGACGGCGTACTCCTCCTGCCAGCAGGCGTCCCTGCGGCCGCAGTTGGCGCACAGACTGTCATGGGCGGCGTCGATGACCCAGCGGAATCCCTCCTGGCGGCGGGGCAGCCCCTCCCACACCTGGTTGACCGTGTCCGCCAGGGAGGCCAGGCTCTCGGCGGCGGTGTTCAGCCGGGCCGCCGCGACAGACAGCCGGGGCCGGGCGGCCTCATCCTGCTCCGGCTGGGCGGACTGCGGCAGCAGCCACCGCCGCGGCAGGGCCAGATACGCCCCGGCGCCCACCGCCAGGGCCCCCAGAAATCCAAAGGCGGTCCCGGGGGGACCCGAGGCCAAAATGCCCGTCAGCGCCCCGCCCCCATACAGGGCCGCGCAGACCAGCCTGTCCCCCTGGGCCAGCAGTCCCAGGGCCGAACCGCAGCACAGGCCCACAGCGGCACAGGCCAGAGCGGCATCGGCACAGCACAGCCCCGCCGCCGCAGACCCCGCCAGGGCCAGCAGGGACTGTGCCCCGCCCCGGCAGGCCAGCACCAGGGTGACCAGCACCCCGGCGGCAAGCCCCAGATTCACCGGGCCCAGGGACAGAGACCCCAGAGCCGCCGCTCCCGTGAAGGCCAGCACCATCTGTCCGGGCCCCGCTCCGGCCGCGGGGAACCGGCGCACCAGATACCCCAGCAGCACCCCCAGTACCGCCTCGGCCCCCGCGAACAGCAGGCCGTCCCCGCCTATGTACATCCGCAGGCAGTAGGCGCTGCCCAGCAGCAGCCCGGCCCCCGCAGCCGCTCCCGCCCAGAAAGACCGGGGCCACAGCCACCGGGCCACCACCGCGCCGCCCACGGCGCACAGCAGGCAGACCGCCCGCACCCCCAGCCCACGGGCCAGCAGGGCCAGTACCGCCCCCGCCCCGCAGGCTGCAAAACAATCCTCGGGCAGGCCCAGCGTCAGAGCCAGGCCCAGCGGGGACAACTGCCCATACAGCGCCGCCCAGCCCCCTGCCAGCCCGGCGGCCAGCCCGTACAGCTGCCGCGCCGTCCGGCGCAGTCCCGCCTTGTGCCACAATGTCTGCCGCTCGCCGGCGGCCCAGCCTGTCATGCTTTTTTCCATGCTTGCGCCCCCTGTTCCTTGTTCTAGGATGATGCCTGTGTGCATATCCTAGCAGGGGGGCCGCGCGCAATTTGCCGCTTTTGGCGGTGTCGGCCCAAAGGCCCAAAAGGTTATAAAAACACCCCCGCACCGTCCAAAAAAGACCGGATGCGGGGGCGTGTTTCTTTTTGTGGGACGCGGTTACTGGGCGGCGGACAGACGGCCGATGGCTTCGCGCAGGCGCTCCACCGTCTTTTCACGGCCCATCATGCAGGCCAGATCCACCCCGCCGCCGGGGGTGCGCTGCTTGCCCGACAAGGCGATGCCCAGCGGGTACAGCAGCCAGCCGTTTTTGTGCTCCATTCGCTCGGCCAGGGCCTTGCAGGCGTCAAACAGGCCGTCCCGGTCGGCGTAATCGGTGCCCTCGTCGCTGAGCAGCAGTTCCAGCGCCTGCAGCGCCTCCAGGGCGGACGCAGGGGTGGTCTTCTGCTTCTTGTTGGTGTAAAGGGACAGATCGTAGTCGGGCAGCCGGTCAAAGAAATCCACCTGCTGGGGGATATCGCTGAGCAGCTCGCAGCGGGGCTGGAGGTTGGCGCACAGCAGATCCCGGTCCACCGGGCAGTGGATGGCCTCGTCCAGCCAGGGGTCTGCCTTCCGGCGGAACTCCTCGGGGGTCAGGCGGCGGATGTACTCCGCGTTGATGGCCCGCAGCTTGAGAGGGTCGAAGATGGCCGGGGACTTGGAGATGCCTGCGGGGTCCCAGATCTGCACCAGCTCAGGCAGGGAGTAGATCTCCCGCTCGGCGTACTCCCCTTTGGGGCTCCAGCCCAGCAGGCAGATATAGTTCAGGATGGCCTGGGGCAGGCAGCCCTTGGCGATGAGGTCCTGGTAGCTGGCGTCCCCGTTGCGCTTGGACAGCTTGTGCTGGGCGTCCTTCATCACCGGAGGGCAGTGGATATACTGGGGGATATCCCAGCCGAACGCCTGGTACAGGAGGTTGTATTTGGGGGTGGAGGACAGGTATTCGCTGCCCCGGATCACATGGGTAATGCCCATCAGGTGGTCATCCACCACGTTGGCAAAGTTGTAGGTGGGCATCCCGTCGCTCTTGATCAGGATCTGGTCGTCCATCTCGCTGTTGTTCACCTCGATGTGGCCATAGACCAGATCGTCAAAGGCGGTGACGCCGGTGCGGGGGATCTTCTGCCGGATGACGTAGGGTTCCCCTGCGGCCAGCCGCGCCCTGACCTCCTCGGCGGGCAGGTCGCGGCAGCAGCCGTCGTAATGGGTCATCTCTCCCCTGGCCCGCTGCTCGGCGTGGAGGGCGTCCAGCCGCTGGGGGGTGCAGAAGCAGTAGTAGGCTTTGCCGTCGGCCACCAGCTGTTCGGCATACTGCTTGAACAGGCCCATCCGCTCACTCTGGACGTAGGGGCCCACCGGGCCGCCGATGTCGGGGCCCTCGTCCCACACAAGGCCGGCCTCCCGGCAGGTATTGTAGATGATGTCCACCGCGCCGTCCACATAGCGCTCCTGGTCGGTGTCCTCGATGCGAAGGATGAAGGTGCCGTCCTCATGCTTGGCGGTCAGGTAGGCATACAGCGCCGTGCGCAGATTGCCCACGTGCATATACCCCGTGGGGGACGGGGCAAAGCGGGTGCGTACTTTCTTTTCCATGAAACCTCTCCTTATCGTCACGTCCCGCGGCCCGGCCGCAAAAAGGACGCTGTGGCAAAATACAGGTATTATATTACCCACTCTGAAGGGAAATGTCAATCGGTATCGAAAGGCCCTTTTCCCGCACCGCCCAGCCCGCCCCAAACCAAAAAGCCCCCGCAGCTGTCTGCGGAGGCTCGCATTTTTATTTGGCGTGGGCGCCCAGATAGGCTTTGCGGACCGCTTCATTGGCCAGCAGTTCCTTGCCGGTGCCCTTCAGGGTGATGCGGCCGGTCTCCATCACATAGCCCACATCCGCGATCTGCAGGGCCATGTTGGCGTTCTGCTCGATGAGCAGCACGGTGACCCCCTTGCGGTTGATCTCCTTGATGATCTCAAAAATGCCCTTGACCACCAACGGCGCCAGGCCCAGGGAGGGCTCGTCCATCATGATCAGCTTGGGGCGGGCCATCAGGGCGCGGCCCACCGCCAGCATCTGCTGTTCGCCGCCCGACAGGGTGCCCGCCGCCTGCCAGGAACGCTCTTTCAGGCGGGGGAACAGCTCATAGATCCACGCCAGGTCCCCTTCCAGGCTGTCCTTGCGCAGGTAGGCGCCGATCTTCAGGTTTTCCAGCACGGTCAGGTCGGGGAACACGTGCCGCCCCTCGGGCACCAGCGTCAGCCCTTTCGAGACGATCTGGTCGGGAGGCAGGCCGGTCAGGTCCTCGCCCTGGAAATGCACCCGGCCGCTCTTTGCCTTGACCAGCCCCGAGATGGAGCGCAGGGTGGTGGATTTGCCCGCGCCGTTGGCCCCGATCAGGGTCACGATCTGGCCCTCCTCCACCTTGAAGGAGATCCCCTTGACGGCCTCGATGCCGCCGTAGCTCACACATAAATCGTCAATCCTCAGCATCGTCGGCCACCCCCAGATACGCGTCGATGACGCGCTGATCGCTGCTGATCTGCTCGGGCGTACCCTGGGCGATCAGCTTGCCAAAGTCCAGCACATAGATCTTGTCCGAGATCTGCATCACCAGATCCATATGGTGTTCGATCATCAGGACGGTCAGATGGTACTTGTCCCGGATCTGACGGATGAAGTCGGTCAGTTCCTGGGTCTCCTGGGGGTTCATGCCCGCAGCCGGCTCATCCAGCAGCAGCAGTTTGGGCTGGGTGGCCAGGGCCCGGGCGATCTCCAGCCGGCGCTGCAGGCCGTAGGGCAGGCTGGACGCAGTCTCGTCCTTCAGATGGGCCAGCCCCTGCTCCTCCAGCAGGGCCATGGCCTCGGCCCGCATCCGGGCCTCCTCCCTGGCGTTCAGCCGGAAGGTGGCGGACAGGAAGTTCTGTTTGGCCCGCATATGCTTTGCGATCAGGACATTCTCAAAAACGGTCAGGGCCCCGAACAGCCGGATGTTCTGGAAGGTGCGCGCAATGCCCCGGTGGGTGATCCGGTCGGGGGTGGGGTTGAGCCTGTGGGTGTATTTGCCCTTGTTCTGGCCCAGATAGGCCTTGTCCATCTTGCCCTGGGGGTAGTTCTCCACCAGAGGCTGGCCGCAGAAATCGATCTTGCCGTTGGTGGGCTCATACACGCCGGTGATGCAGTTGAACGCGGTGGTCTTGCCGGCGCCGTTGGGGCCGATGAGGGCCACGATCTGGCCCTCCTCCACATCCATCGAGAGGTTGTTCATGGCCACCACACCGCCGAACTGCATGGTCACGTTCTCCACATGGAGGATATTCTTGCGCTCGCTCATTTGCCAGCCTCCTTCCCTTTGGCCCGGGCAGCCCGGCGCTTCCAGCTGCGCATCACAGCCGGCAGCTCACGGTCCCCCATGATGCCCCGCCGGAAGAACAGCACCACGATCATGATGATGACCGAGAACACCACCATCCGGAAACCGTTGCGCAGCAGAGGCAGCTGCAGCGACCGGCTGATGACGAAGTAGACCAGCCAGCCCAGCAGCAGCAGGGCTACGATCCACACCGGCAGTTCCTGGGTCAGGGTATGGCCCTCCTTTTTGCGGATGGCGCGGATGGCCAGCACCGCCGCCAGGATGACCGCCGCCGCAAACACCGCGATGAAAGCGATCCGTCCAGGGGACGCCGGCGCGGCGAACACCTGCTCGGAATCCAGAAAGCGGAGCCACCACTCGCTGCACGCCACATACAGGAAGGTGGCGATCACCGAGCCGGACACCGAGCCGATGCCGCCGATCACCACGATGAGCAGCAGCTCATAGGTCATGGTGGAGGTGAACACCTTGGCCTGGGCGTTGGCGGCATACATGGCGAACAGCGCGCCGCCCACCCCCGCAAAGAAGGAGGAGATGCAGAAGGACAGCATCTTGTGCCGGGCCAGGTTGATGCCCATGGCCTCGGCGGCCACTTCGTCCTCCCGGATGGCCTTGAAGGCGCGCCCATAGGAGGAATTGATCAGCAGCACGATGATGCCGATGCAGGCCGCCGCCACCAGCATGGGCACAAAGGCGGACAAACGCAGCACCACCTGGCCCGAGGCGTTTTCGATGTTGAAATCCGAAAAGGTGGGGAAACTCTTGAGCATATTGGCGCCGTTGGTGATGGGGCCCAGGGGCTGCCACTGGAACACCGCACGCAGGATCTCGGCAAAGCCCAGGGTGGCGATGGCCAGATAGTCGCTCTTGAGGCGCAGCACCGGCAGGCCGATCAGGTAGGCAAAGACGGCGGCCACCAGGCCCGCCAGCACGATGCCCACCAGCACCCCCAGCACCATGCTGACGGCGCCGCCCACCCCGGTGGTGCCGAACAGCAGCCCGAAGGTGTCCTGCAGGGAGAACCTGACCGCCGACCCGCCGAACAGGTAGTAGACGGTGTCTTTCTGGTCCACGGGGACGGTGAGGATGGCGTAGGTATAGGCCCCCAGCAGCATAAAGCCTGCCTGGCCCAGACTGAACAGGCCGGTGAAGCCGTTCAAAAGGTTCATGGATACCACCACCAGGGAGTAGACCGCCCCTTTCTTCAGGACGGTGAACAGCTGGCTGGTGGGCAGCAGCACCCGGGGCGCGCCGGGCACCAGGGCGGTGATGTTCTCCAGCAGGATGATCAGGGCCAGAAAGGCCGCTACCCCCGCCAGAGCGCCCCAGCTGACCGCAGTTTTCTTTTTCATGGGGGCCTCCTTATACTTTGTCGGTCGCCTTTTCACCGAACAGGCCGGTCGGCTTGAAGACGAGGATCACGATGAGCAGCGCGAAGGTGATGGCATCCGAAAAGACGGTGAACTGGGTGCTCTTGACCAGATTTTCGCAGATGCCGATGAGGAACGCGCCGATGACGGCCCCCGGGATGGAGCCAATGCCCCCGAACACTGCCGCCACAAAGGCTTTCAGGCCCGGCATGGCGCCGGCGGTGGGGGTGATGGAGGGATAGTTGGTGAAGTAGAGCATCGAGCCCACCGCCGCCAGGGCCGACCCGATGATGAAGGTGGCCGAGATGACCTGGTTGATCTTGATGCCCATCAGCTCGCTGGTCTCAAAATCCTTGGCCACCGCCCGCATGGCCATGCCCACTTTGGTGCGGTCGATCAGCTGGGTCAGGATCAGCACCAGGGCCAGCACCAGGAAGGGGGTCAGCAGCACCGCCCACCGGGTGGGGGTGCCCGCAATGGTGATGGTGTCGGACAAAAACGGGATGGTGGGATAGCTCATGGGCTGGCCGCCGGTGACATAGGTGGCGGTATTTTGCAGCAGGTAGCTGACGCCGATGGCCGAGATCATCACCGACATACGAGGGGCGGTGCGCAGAGGCTTGTAAGCCACCCGCTCGATGACGAAGCCCAAAGCCACCGTCAGCACCAGCACCAGGGGCAGGGCCAGATATAGAGGCATCCATGTGGCCAGATACACCCCTGCCAGGCCCGCCACCATAAAGACGTCGCCGTGGGCAAAGTTGATCAGCCGCAGGATCCCATACACCATGGTATAGCCGATGGCGATCAGGGCGTACTGGCCGCCCACCGCTATGCCGGACAACAGGATCGAGATAAAGTATTCCATAAGGTTGCATCCTCCGGGGGCAGTGGTGCAAATGGATTGGCGGGGGCCGCTGGGCTCCCGCCAAACCTTGCATACCTGTGTGGTTGGGTGTTACTGGGCCACGGTCTGCTGGGTCTCCAGCTCCCATGCGCCGTCGTTGGTGGAGTGCTTGATGTAGGCGGTGTCGCGGATGGCGTCGCCCACCTCGTCAAAGGCGATGTGACCGGACACGCCGTCGTACGTGACGCCGGGCAGGGCCGCCTTGACCGCTGCGGGATCGGTGCTGCCGGCGGCCTTCAGGGCCTCCAGAGCCACATAATAGGCATCGTAGCCCATGGCGGTGACCGCCGCGATGGTGTCGTTGCCGCCGTTGTTGGTCATGGCCTCGGCGTTCCCGTTGATGTAAGCCTTGATGCCCTCATCGAAAGCCGCGTTGCCGCCCTCCTGATAGAAGGTGGAGACATACAGCTGGATATCGGTGCCCTCGGCAGCCGCCAGCACCATGTTGTCATCCAGGGTATCCGAGCCCAGGAAGGGGGCTTCGATGCCCAGGGCCGCAGCCTGCTGGATGATCTGGGTGGAGTAGGCGATGGACACGGGGGTGAAGATGACGTCGGCGCCCTCATTCTTGGCCTGGTTCAGGTAGGTGCTGAAGTCGGAGTTGTTGGTGGGGAAGGACGCGGTGACCACCGTGCCGCCCGCGGCCTCAAAGGCCTGGGTGAAGTAGGCGATCAGGCCCTGGTCGTACTCGTTGCCGGTCTCGCCCAGGCAGTAGGCCACTTTGGCGTCAAACTTGTCCTTGGCAAAGTTGGCCAGCACCGTGCCCTGGAAGGGGTCCAGGAAACAGATGCGGAAGTAGTAGTCGTTGCCTGCGGTGACGTTGGGGTTGGTGCAGGTGACGCCCACGGCGGCCAGGCCCGCATCGTCAAACACGGGGCCGCCCGCGATCGAGACGCCCGAACCATAGCTGCCCAGCACCAGGGACACGCCCTGGCTGACCAGCTCGGCGGCGGCGGAAGGGGCCTTGTCGGTGGAAGAACCGTTGTCGGCGTAGACCAGCTCGACCTGGTAGGTCTCGCCGCCGATCTCAACGGTGGGGGTCTCGGCGTTGGCGTACTGCATGCCCAGCATCTCTTTCTTGCCGCCCGAGGCAGAGTCGCCGGTGGAGGGCTCAAAGACGCCGATCTTGACCACCTTGTCCCCCGAAGCAGTGCTGCCTGCGGCCGTGCTGCTGGCAGTCGCGGTCGTGGACGAGGAGCCGCAGCCCCCCAGCATGGCGGCGCACAGAGCGGCCGCCGAGGCCAGCGCTACAAAGCGTTTGGATTTCATAATGTTTCCTCCCTCTTGTCTGGCGCCGCTGCCCGTACAGACCCGCAGCGGCGCTTTTGCGTGTTCCCGGCAGAGCCGGTGTCCGTATCAAGAATACAGGTGTTCTTGCTGCGATATCACTATTATAAACATCCTGTGAAAAAAAGCAAGTGCAAATATCCACAGAATATGCATCCCATCCGATGGGATTTCTGAGTAAAACAGGCAAAACCTGTGCGCAAAAGACCGACTTTTACGCAAAAGTGTATTTTAAGCAAGGACACACAGCAGCAAAAAAGAGGCCCGGCCCCTTTTTGCGGGGGCCAGACCTCTCTGTCTGCGTGATTTTATTTTACACATTTTGACCAAAAATGCAAGCCCATTTTTGAATGATTGAAAGTTTTTCAGTTTTGCATCCTCACTTACGAAAGATATGCACCCATGCGCGCTCCTCTGGACAACCGCGGCACAAGGGGTTATACTTCAATCATATAAAGATAAAAAGGAGTAAAATACATGATACGCCCAGCAACGCCCGATGATATACAAAACATATCGAATATTTATGCATCCATACACAGTGAGGAGGAGGCCGGGCGCGCCACCACCGGCTGGGTGCGCGGGATCTACCCCACCCCGGATACCGCCCGGGACGCCCTGGCCCGCGGGGAGCTGTTCGTGGCGGAGGAAGGCAGCGCCGTGGTGGGAGCGGCCATCCTCAACCAGCGGCAGGTGGACGTGTATGCCGGGGCGCCCTGGCGCTGGCAGGCCCCCGACAGCCAGGTGATGGTGCTGCACACGCTGGTGATCGACCCTGCCGCCAAGGGCCGCGGCTATGGCCGGGCCTTCGTAGCCTACTACGAGGCCTGGGCCAGAGCCCACGGCTGCACCTGCCTGCGGATGGACACCAATGCCCGCAACCTGCCCGCCCGGGCCCTGTACCGCCGCCTGGGCTATACCGAGGCGGCCATCGTCCCCTGTACCTTCAACGGGCTGGAGGGGGTGCAGCTGGTCCTGCTGGAAAAGCATCTGTGAACGCCAAAAGGCCCCGCCTTCCATAGCGAAGGGCGGGGCCTTTTCGTTCGGTTTTACGCTGGCATGCCGGCTCAGTACAGCTTGGCGCCGGCGGGGATGCGGTCATCCACCAGCAGCAGGTGCAGGCGCTCTGCGCCCTGCTCGTGGTAGACCGCCGAGATCAGCATCCCGCAGGAATCGATGCCCATCATCTTGCGGGGCGGCAGGTTGGTGATGGCGATGGCCGTCCTGCCCACCAGCTGTTCAGGCTCATAATAGGCGTGGATGCCGCTGAGGATGGTGCGGTCGGTCCCTGAACCGTCGTCCAGGGTGAATTGCAGCAGCTTTTTGCTCTTGGGCACTGCGCTGCAGGCCTTGATCTTGACGGCGCGGAAGTCGGACTTGGAGAAGGTCTCGAAGTCCACCATATCCTCAAACAGGGGCTCGATCTCCACCTTGGACCAGTCGATGGTCTGGACCAGAGGGGTGGGGATGGCCTCCTGCACCGGGGCGGGCTCGGCAGCCTGCTGGGGCTGCTCCTTTGCCTCGGGGGTCTGTTCGGCCTGCTTGGGGGCGTCCAGCGGCTTCATGGTGGGGAACAGCAGCACGTCCCGGATGGAAGCCGAGTCGGTCAGCAGCATCACCAAACGGTCAACGCCGAAGCCCAGGCCGCCCGTGGGGGGCAGGCCGTACTCCAGAGCGTTGATGTAGTCGTAGTCCACCTGGGCCTTGCAGCCGGGCTCCAGGGCCTTGCGCTCGGCCACCTGGCGCTCGAACCGTTCCTTCTGGTCGATGGGATCGTTCAGCTCGCTGAAGGCGTTGCCGTACTCGGTGCAGTCGATGAAATACTCGAACCGCTCGGTGAAGGCGGGGTCGTCGGGCTTGCGCTTGGCCAGGGGGCTGATCTCCACCGGATAGTCATAGATGAAGGTAGGCTGGATCAGCTTATCCTCCACAAAGGCGTCAAAAAATTCCGCCAGGATGGAGCCGCGGGTGGGCACCTCGGGCAGGTCCACATTGTGGGCCTTGGCGGCGGCGATGGCGTCGGCGTCGGTCTTCCAGTCGTGGTAGTCCACCCCGGAATACTTCTTGACCGCATCCACCATGGTCAGCCGCTCCCAGTGGCCCATGTCGATCTGGTTGCCCTGGTAGCTGATCACCAGGCTGCCGCAGATCTTCTGGGCCAGCCGCTTATACAGCTCCTCCACCAGGTCCATCATCCCGTGATAGTCGGTGAAGGCCTGGTACAGCTCGATGGAGGTGAACTCGGGGTTGTGCTTGGGGTCCATCCCCTCGTTGCGGAAGATGCGGCCCACTTCGTACACCCGGTCCATGCCGCCCACCACCAGCCGCTTGAGGTACAGCTCGGTCTCGATGCGCAGCACCATATCCATATTCAGGGTGTTGTGATGGGTGATGAAGGGCCGTGCCGACGCGCCGATCTCAAAGGGGGTCAGGATGGGGGTATCCACTTCCAGGAATCCCTTCTCGTCCAGATAGGCCCGGATCTCCTTCAAAATCAGGCTGCGCTTGGTGAAGGTGTCCTTCACATCGGGGTTGGCGATCAGGTCCACATAGCGCTGACGGTACCGCATCTCGGTGTCGGTCAGGCCGTGGAACTTCTCGGGCAGGGGGCGCAGGCTCTTGGCCAGCAGGGTCAGCTCGGTGACCCGGACGCTCAGCTCACCGGTCTTGGTGCGGAACACCTCGCCCCGCACCCCGATGATGTCGCCCAGGTCCAGCTTTTTGAAGGCGGCGTAGGACTCGTCCCCCAGCTCGTCCCGGCGGACGTACAGCTGGATGTCCCCCTTGGCATCCCGCAGGTGGGCAAAGCTGGCCTTGCCCATCACCCGCTTGGACATCATCCGGCCGGCCAAAGCAACGGTGCGGCCGGCGTCGGTCTCGTTGGGCAGGGCGGCATACTCCTCCTTCAGGTCGGCCGAATAGGCGTCCTGCGGGAACTTGGTGAGGGCAAAGGGGTCGCAGCCGGCGGCCCGCAGGTCAGCCAGCTTCTGGCGGCGCACCTGCACCTGCTCGCTCTCGGCCAAAGCCCCCGTGTTTGTCTTGATCTCTTCCATTCCTACCTCCTGCGCCCGTCTCAGCCCTTGCTGTGGGTGATGGCCAGCACCTTGTACATCACGGTGTGGCCGGCCGGCAGCAGCACTTCGGCCTGCTCGCCCACGGCCTTGCCCAGCAGGGCGTGGCCCACGGGGCTCTCATCGCTGATCTTGCCGTTGAAGGGGTCCGCCTCGGTGCGGCCCACGATGTCGTACTCCTCGGGGTCCTCGTCCTCCATCTGGATGGTGACGTGGGTGCCCACCGAGACGGTGTCCACGCTCAGCTCGCTTTCGTCGATCACGCGGACGTTCTTGATCATCTGCTCCAGCTCGGTGATGCGGTTCTCCACCAGGCCCTGGGTGTTCTTGGCTTCGTCGTACTCGCTGTTCTCGGACAGGTCGCCGTGGCTGCGGGCTTCCTTGATCTCCTCCGCCAGCTCCTTGCGGCGCACCGTCTTGAGGTATTCCAGTTCCTCCTGCACAGCCTTGAGGCCGGCAGCGGACATTACGATTTCCTGTGCCATGGATCGTATCTCTCCTTATCGTTCAATTATGCGGCCAAACGCCGCTTGCAGAGCTTGCTCCATCGGGGCGCGGGCCATGCCGCCCGCACTCTATGGGCGTATCCGAACGCTTCCAACCCCCGTCCCCTTTTGCCCAAACGGCAGATCCGCGGCGCTCCGGCGCCCTGCATCTGCGCTTTCCCGGCAAAAGGTCCGGCATTGGGACCTTCCGATACACACTAACTCCTCTATTATAATAGCAACCTCCGGGGATGTCAACCAAAACACCGCGCAGCCAGGCGAAAAAGGACCCCGCCGGCAGAGGGAGATTCCGGCAGGGTCCATAAGCTGGTGTCTTATTCTGTTTGCCGCGCAGCCGCGCCCGCAGGCCCCCTCAGGCCCGGCCGCCGTCCGATTCAGTCGTCGGCGCTCTCGTCCAGGTTGCCCAGTTTGCGTGCGGCTTCCACCACAGCGGGCACCAGGTTCTCAGGCAGCACCTCGTACCGCACGAACTCCTGTTCGAACCAGCCCCGGCCCTGGGTCGCCTGCCGGATGAAGGTGGTGAAGGTGGTCAGTTCGGCCAGAGGCACTTCGGCAATGATGGTCTGCAGACCGTCCTCATCGGGCTCCATGCCCAGCACACGGCCGCGGCGCTTGGTCACATCGCCCATCACGTCGCCGGTGTTGTCCCCGGGCACATGGGCGCGGACGGTGTAGATGGGCTCCAGGATCACCGGGCCCGCCTCGGGCATGGCCGCCTTGTAAGCCAGCTTGGCCGCCATGATAAAGGCCATTTCGGAGGAGTCTACCGGGTGATAGCTGCCGTCCAGCAGGGTAGCCTTCAGGCCCACCATGGGATAGCCCGCCAGGATGCCCTTTTCGGCTGCCAGACGGACGCCCTTTTCCACCGCGGGGAAGAAGTTCTTGGGCACCGATCCGCCAAAGACGTTCTCCTCAAACTGGATGTCATCCCCCTGGCAGGGCTCGAATTTGATGATGACGTCGCCGAACTGGCCGTGGCCGCCGGTCTGCTTCTTGTGGCGGCCCTGCTTCTGCACCGGCTTGCGGATGGACTCACGGTAAGCGATGCGGGGCGCTTCCAGGCCCACTTCCACACCGAACTTGTTCTTCAGTTTGGCCTTCACCACATCCAGGTGCTGCTCACCCAGGCCACCGATGATCTGCTGATGGATCTCGGCGTTGTTCTCATAGCTCAGGGTGGGATCTTCTTCCATCAGGCGGGCCAGGGCGCTGCTGATCTTGCCCTCGTCGCCCTTCTTGGCCACCGTCACCGCCATAAAGAAGCTGGGCTTGGGGAAGACCGGCGCCTCCAGTTTGACCACCCGGGCAGGGTCACACAGGGTGTCGCCGGTGCGGGCGCTGACCATCTTGGCCACCGCACCGATGTCGCCTGCGCCGATCTCATCGGCGTCCGACTGCTTCTTGCCGCAGATGAACAGGGGCTTGCCCAGTTTTTCGGTGTCGCCGGTGCGGGCGTTCACCAGGCTGATGCCTGCGGTCACCCGGCCGCTGATCACGCGCAGATAGCTCAGTTTGCCCACAAAGGGATCTGCCACGGTCTTGAACACATAGGCTGCGGTGGGCTCGGCTGCATCGCAGTGGAGGTCCACCACATCGCCGTCGGCGTTCTCGGCGGGGATGGCCTCGGCATGGGCCGGGCTGGGCAGCAGCTTGTCCATATTGAACAGCAGCATATCCAGCGCCTGCAGGTTCACGGCGCTGCCGCAGAATACGGGGGTGATCAGGCCGTCCTTGACGCCCTTGCGCATCCCTTCCACGATCTCCTCGGTGGTAAAGGGTTCGCCGCCGAAGAACTTTTCCATCAGCTCATCGTCGGTCTCGGCGATGGCTTCGCTCATGGCCTCGATCAGGCCCTGGAACCGGTGGCCGATATCGGGCAGGTCCACCTGAATCTGCTTGCCGGCCTCATACTTGAAGGCCTTCTGGCTGAACAGGTTGATGTAGACCGGGGTGCCGTCGTCCAGACGGGCGGGCACCACGCAGGGGCAGATGCTGGAACCGAACTTGATCTTCATATCCTCCAGGATCTGGAAGTAGTTGGAATGCTCCAGGTCCGACTTGGACACGAACACCATGGTGGCCTTGTGGTTCTTGCGGGCCAGCTGGAACGCCTTCTCGGCGCCCACCGTGACGCCGCTGCGGCCCGACACGCAGACCAGCACGCTCTCGGCGGCGCGGATGCCCTCGTACTCCCCTGCCTCAAAGTCAAACAGGCCCGGCGCATCGATCAGGTTGTATTTGATGCCGCCGTACTCCACCGGCACCACCGACGCAGACAGGCTGGCCTTGCGCTTGGCCTCCTCGGGGTCGAAGTCGGAGATGGTGGTCCCGTCTTCCACGCGGCCCATCCGCTCGGAAGCGCCCGAAAAATAGACCAGTGCCTCGGCCAGCGTCGTCTTGCCGCTGCCGGCATGGCCTGCAATCAAGATGTTGCGGATATTGTTGCTTGCGTATTTCATAAAACGGTCTCCCTCATTTCCGCCCGGCGGAACATTTCTCCGCTTTTGTGGCATATTTTACAAAGATAATAACACATTTTTGCAGCGTTTTAAATGTTTTGTTCCGTTTTTGCCCCGCCAAACTTCCCGGCCAGGTTTTGTGCACTTTGTCAGCAGGGACGGCGTGCATTGTGTTTTTCACGCTGTTACGGTATAATATCCTTACACCATCCCCCGCCCCGCCGGGGGCCGGGGTGCGTCCGAACAGACAGGCCGCCGTTTTGCGCGGCCGGACAAAGGTTTTTAGAAAGGAGGGCCGGGGCACAAACCGCACCTGCCCCGTACCATATGAAACGCAAGGATTACATCAACTGGGACGAATACTTCATGGGCATCGCCATCCTCTCCTCGATGCGCTCCAAAGACCCCAACAGCCAGGTGGGGGCCTGCATCGTCAGCCCCGAAAACAAGATCCTGTCCCTGGGCTACAACGGGATGCCCATTGGCTGCGATGACGACCTGATGCCCTGGGAGCGGGAGGGCCAGCCCCTGGACACCAAATATATGTACGTCTGCCACGCCGAACTGAATGCCATCCTCAACAGCGCCCACAACAACCTCAAGGGGGCCCGCATCTACGTCACCCTTTTCCCCTGCAACGAATGCGCCAAGGCCATCATCCAGTCGGGCATCGCCGAGATCGTCTATTACGGGGACAAGTACCACGACAGCGACTCCAGCGTGGCGGCCCGCTTCATGCTGCAAAAGGCCGGCGTCAAGCTGACCCGCTATACGCCCAGCGGCCGCACGGTGTGCTTCACCCTCTGAGCCGCTCTTGACACCGGGGCGGCGCGCCGCTATAATGATTGCATATTTATGCAACCTCATTTCGATACACGCGTAATATATGCAGAAAGGGGAATTTCCTATGGATTTCAAAGGCCGCAGTTTTTTGAAGCTGCTGGATTACACCCCCGCCGAGATCGGCGCTTTGCTGGAGCTGGCCGCCAGTCTCAAGGCCAAAAAGAAGGCCGGCGTCCCCCATGACGGGCTGCGGGGCAAAAACATCGCCCTCATTTTCGAAAAGACGTCCACCCGCACCCGGTGCAGCTTTGAGGTCGCCGCCCACGATTTGGGGATGCAGGTGACCTATCTGGACCCCGCCGGCAGCCAGATCGGCAAAAAGGAGTCCATCGCGGACACCGCCCGGGTGCTGGGCCGGATGTTCGACGGCATCGAGTACCGGGGCTATGGCCAGGAGATCGTGGAGGAGCTGGCCCGCTGCGCCGGGGTCCCGGTGTGGAACGGCCTGACCAATGAGTTCCACCCCACCCAGATCCTGGCCGACTTCCTCACCATCCAGGAGCACTTCGGCCACCTGGCGGGGATCCGCTTCGTCTATTTCGGGGATGCCCGCTACAACATGGGCAACAGCCTGATGGTGGGCTGCGCCAAGATGGGGCTCCACTTCACCGCCTGCGCCCCCAAGAAATACTGGCCCGATCCCGCCCTGGTGGCCCAGTGCGAGGCCATCGCCGCCCAGACCGGGGCTACCCTCCGCTTTGAGGAGGATCCCGCAGCCGCCGCCCAGGGCGCCCAGGTGCTCTACACCGATGTGTGGGTCTCGATGGGCGAGCCGGTGGAAGTCTGGGCCCAGCGGATCGAGGATCTGGCGCCCTACCAGATCAACGCCCGGCTGATGGAGATCGCCGGGCCCCAGGCGGTGTTCATGCACTGTCTGCCCGCCTTCCACGACCACAAGACCACCGTGGGCCGTGAGATGGGCCAGCGTTTTGGACGGGACGCCATGGAAGTGACCGACGACGTATTCGAAGGCCCCCAGAGCATCGTCTTTGACGAGGCCGAGAACCGGATGCACACCATCAAAGCGGTGATGGCCGCGACCCTGGGCTACACCGGCGCATAAAACAAGGGCCGCAGCTTCCGGCTGCGGCCCTCTTGTGCGGCGTTTTCAGTTGTGGTGCAGCAGGCCCGCGTCCGCCAGGCGGCGGCGCAGCAGGCTGCCCGCGGCCGAGGCCAGAGCCACCTTGGCCAGGTCGAAGGGGATGAAGGGCACCACGCACACCCCCAGCGCATAGGGCAGGGTGCAGCCCATCTGGACGATGAACCAGGCGGTGCCAAAGGCGTAGCTCACGGCCACACCTGCCGCCAGACCCAGCCCCGACAGCACAGGCCGGCCCCCGGTGTGCTCCACGGCCCAGCCGCCCACCAGGGCCATGGCCAGATAGCCGATCAGGTAGCCGCCGGTGGGTCCGAACAACACAGCGGCCCCTGCGCCATACCCGGCGAACACCGGCATCCCCACGGCGCCCAGCATCAGGTAGACCGCCACGCTGGCGGCGGCCAGGCGGGCGCCCAGCAGCCAGGCAGCCAGGCCCACCACCAGGTTGGCCATAGCGATGGGGATGGGCCCGATGGGCACCGACACCGGCCCCAGCACACACATGACAGCCGCCATCAGGGCGGCAATGGTCAGCTGGGCGGCGCTCTGTTGTTTCCCGGTCAGACGTTTCATAGGCAAGGCCTCCTTTTCAGGTATGCTTCTTTCATTCCTGCGTCCCAGTATAAAAGCTGCGGGCGCCAAAGTCAACTGCTTCAGGGAGGGATGATGTATGGGCGGCGGCAAGATGACCCGTCCTGACTTTGGGCTGGGGCAGCCCGATCCGGGGCACCCCATGACCGAATTTTATACATTGCTGCTGGAAGGGCTGTCCGGCGCCGAGACGTTCGGACTGCCGGGGCTGTACGCCCGGTTTGACCCGCCGGCCTGGCCCATCGCCCCCGAGGAGGCCCGGGACTGGGTCAGCCTGTCCCCCACGCCCCGGGAAGGGTTTGTCCGGCTGCTGGACCCCGGGCGGCTGCGGGTGCTGTACGCCGAACTGCGCTGCACCCCCGCCGGGGTGCCCTCGGCCCTGATGCTCACCCAGGAGGGATCGCGCTCCACCTGCGGGGTGCGGCTGCTTCCCCCTTTCCTCTGGCCTTCGGATGAGGCGGCCCCGCCCTGGCCCGATTGTTCGATGGCCCTCACCCTGGCTCTCGGCCCCGACGCCCCCGACCTGGCCGACGCCAGCCCCCGGACCCTGGCCCGGCGCCTGATCGACCAGACCCACAGCAAAACCTGGGTCAGCCACCCGCTGCTGGACCGCTGGGTACAGGCCCAGGCCGCCCGCTGGCAGAAACTGTGGCGCTGAATCCCGGCGCATCTCCCGCTCCCGTACAGGGAGCGGTCAGCGTGTCGCAAAAGCGCCACGCTCCAGGGGGAACCCATTTCTGCGCGCAGTCGCGCGGCAGAAATTCCTTCCCCCTGGGGACAAAATTTAGCGCCGAACCGCGCACTCGGCCTTACGGCCTCGCACACTCTCAGCGCTAAATTTCCCTGTATGTGTCCCGTCCATCCGCACATGTCGGCTGGACGGGACTTTTTCACAGGGAGCGGGTTTTTCTGTATCCGGCTCAGCCCGAGGCCTCCCGCAGCATCCGCTCCATCTCGATGGCGGCCACGCTCAGCGGGCGGGTCTTGTCCTTCACCAGACTGATATACCGCTGGGGCGGCGGGTCGGCCAGCTCCAGCTGGATCACTTCCTGTTTGGCCAGGGCCTCCCGGGCAAAGTCCTCGGGCACAAAGCCCAGCCCCAGCCCATACCGCACCAGCGGCAGGATCTGGTCGGTGGTGGCCGTCTGGACGTCGGGGTGCAGCTCGGCCTCATGTTCGGCAAACAGCTGGGCGTAAAACCCGTAGGTGGAGCTGTCCGGCCCCAGGCCGATCAGGGGCAGACGGGCCAGCTGTACATAGGTAAGAGGGCTATCCAGCAGGTATGCATAGTCCGGGCCGGCCACCAGCACATCCCGGAAGGGGCGCAGCCGGCGTTCCGACAGGGGCGGCGCCACCTCCCCGCAGGAAGTACACACCACCGCCAGTTCCACCAGGCCCGAGCGCAAAGCCCCAATGGCCTGGGGGGTGGAATGGTTGGTGATCTGCAGGCGCACCCCCGGATACCGGCGCTTGAAATCCCGCAGCACCGGCAGCAGCAGCCCGTGCAGGGCCGTCTCACTGGCGCCGATGGCCACCTGGCCGCTGTGCAGGCTGCGGCGGCTGGACAGTTCGTATTCGGCGGCCTGCATCTGCTCCTGCATGATCTTCACATGGGCGAACAGCCGCTCCCCTTCCGGGGTCAGGGCCACCCCGCGGTGGCTGCGCTCGAACAGACGGCAGCCCAGTTCCTGCTCCAGCAGGTTGATGGTCCGGGTGACGTTGGGCTGACTGCCATGCAGCGCCGCTGCGGCATGGGTGAAGCTGCTGTATTTGGCCACATAATAGAAAATGCGGTAATAGTCGTAGGGCACCGGCACAGGGCGCGCCTCCTTTCATTTCAAATCCATATGGTTTGCATATAAAACATATATTTTACTTATGCCGTACAAAAAAGTATACTATCTTTCGGCATAAATTACAACAAGCGCTCTGCGGCAACTGTAAGGAGGAATCACCCGTGAACAAAGATCTCACCGTGGGCAAGCCTTCCACCGTCCTGTGGAAATTCTGCCTGCCCATGTTCGGCAGCATCGTATTCCAGCAGCTGTACAACATCGCCGACAGCCTGGTGGCAGGCAAATTCGTGGGCGAGGCGGCCCTGGCCGCCGTGGGCAACAGCTATGAGATCACCCTGATCTTCATCGCCTTCGCCTTTGGGTGCAACATCGGCTGTTCGGTGATCGTGTCCCGGTTTTTCGGGGCCCGGCAGTACGAGGACATGAAGACCGCCGTCACCACCTCCCTCATCGGCTGTGCGGTGCTCACGGCCCTTCTGATGGCGGTGGGCCTGACGGGGTGCGACGCGCTGCTGCGCCTGATCAACACCCCCGCCGAGATCATGGCGGACTCGGCTTTGTACCTGGACATCTATATCCTGGGCCTTCCCTTCATGTTCTTCTACAACGTAGCCACCGGCATCTTCTCGGCCCTGGGCGACAGCAAGACCCCCTTCCTGTTCCTGGCGGCCTCCTCCATCAGCAACATCTTCATGGATATCTTCTTTGTCACCGCCTTCCAGATGGGGGTGGCCGGCGTGGCCTGGGCCACCTTCCTGTGCCAGGGGGTCAGCTGTGTGCTGGCCCTGTGGGCGGTGGCGCGCCGGATGAAGGGCATCTCCACCCAGAGCCGCCCCGCCCTGTTCTCCTGGGGGATGCTGGGCAAGATCGCCGTCATCGCGATCCCCAGCATTTTGCAGCAGAGCTTCATCTCGGTGGGCAACATCGTCATCCAGAGCGTGGTCAACAGCTTCGGGGCCAGCGTCATCGCAGGCTACTCCGCCTCCGTCAAGCTGAACAACCTGGTCATCACCTCGTTCACCACCCTGGCCAACGGCATCTCCAACTACACCAGCCAGAACCTGGGCGCAGGCAAGCCTGAGCGGATGCGCCAGGGCTACGCCGCCGGCATCAAGCTGGTGTGGGCCCTGTGCGTCCCCCTGGCCGCGGCCTACTTCTTTGGCGGCCGGCAGCTGCTGTACCTGTTCATGGACCAGCCCACCAGCACCGCCATCGACACCGGCATCCTCTTTCTGCGGGTGGTGGCGCCCTTCTACTTCCTGGTGTCGGTCAAGCTGGTATCCGACGGCGTGCTGCGGGGCTGCGCGCTGATGGTCCAGTTCATGATCTCCACCTTTGCAGACCTCATCCTGCGGGTGGTGCTGGCCGTGACGCTGTCCGCCACCGCCCTGGGTTCCGACGGCATCTGGCTGTCCTGGCCCATCGGCTGGGCCGTGGGCACCGCCCTGTCCCTCACCTTCTGCCTCAAGGCCATCGGCCGGGCCAAAAACGCCGCCGCACAGCCCCTGCAGGAGGCGGCAGGCCCCGTTTCGGACGCCCTGGCAGAGGAGGAAGCCTGACCGCAGATCCCCTGGCAGAGGTCCTCCTCGGAAGGAAACTTATAGGTGAAATTTGTTAAAGTTCACAATAAAAAACTCTCATGCATGAAGAATGTATGTCTGGTTTGTGAATTGAATTGGTGATAGCAGTTTATTATACTATAACAAAGCAAGGGAGCTTCAATGGGAGAAGGGGCTCCCTTGCTCTTATCATTTCAGTCGATGTAAGAAGCAAGCAAGAAAGAAGGATATGAGAATGAAAAAGAGCATTTCCCGCCGTCAGTTCCTGGCTGTTGTGGGCGCTGCTGCCGCAGTGGGCGCACTGAGCGCCTGCGGTTCCTCGTCCAGCTCCACAGGCACCGCTGCATCTACCGCCACTTCGGGCGCAGCTTCTGGCTCCGCTTCGGGCGACACCATCAAGGTGGGCCTGCTGGCTCCCCTGACCGGCGATGTGTCGGTGTACGGCATTGCCGTGGCCAACGGCGCCAACCTGTACATCAAGCAGATCAATGAGGCCGGCGGCATCAACGGCAAGCAGGTGGAAGTGGTCCAGATGGACGAGCAGGGCGACGCCACCCAGGCGGTCAACTGCTTCACCCAGATGGTGGACCAGGGCATCACCGCTCTGATCGGCGACGTCACCACCACCCCCACCCTGGCTGTCGTGGCTGCCACCCAGGATTACAATATGCCTATGGTCACCGCCTCCGCCACCGCCGAGGCCGTCACCTACGACGCCGAGACCGACACGGTCTATTCCAACGTGTTCCGCACCACCTTCACCGACCCCTTCCAGGGCGTCAAGATGGGCGATTACGCCACCGATAAGCTGGGCTACACCCGCGCAGCCGTCATCTACCAGATCGGCGCCGACTACAACGAGGGCCTGGCCACCAACTTTGAGGCCGAATTCGCTGCCAACGGCGGTGAGATCGTGGCCTCCGAGACCTACTCTGCAGGCGACGTGGACTTCCGCACCCAGCTGACCACCATCCTGGCAGCCAACCCCGAAGTGGTCTACTGCCCCAACTACTACGAGGATGTGGGCCAGATCCTGGCCCAGGCCGAGAGCGTCGGCTTGACCGTCCCCTTCCTGGGCGGCGACGGCTGGGACGGCGTCACCCAGTACGCCACTGCGGACCAGCTGGCGGACTGCTACTTCTGCGCCAACTACGCCACCGGCTCCAACCCCGACTTTGAGAGCGCATACGAGGCCGAGTACGGCGAGAGCTACCCCAACGGCTTTGCGCCCCTGGGCTACGATGCTGCCATGACCGTCTGCTACGGCCTGCAGGCCGCTGAGGAAGCCGGCCTGGAGCCCGCCTCGGACGAGTACAAGCAGGCTGTCATCGATGGCATCAAGGGCGGCGAGATCGAGGGCGTCACCGGCACCTTCACCTTCGACGACCACAACGACCCCGTCAAGACCGCCGCCATCCTGTCCTTCGAGAACGGCGAGGCCGTCTTCGTGGAGCAGTATTAAGCGCCGGCCCCTGGCCTGCCCCTCCGCCGGGGCGGCCTGCACCCTGGTGGTGTGCGTTTTGGCAGGGCGTATCTGAAAAGGCCCGGGCGCTGTCCCGCTTTGCCGGGAAAGCAAACGGTCCGGCCTGTTTTAGATCCTCCCTGGTGTTTTTATTGCGGAATACTGCGGAGCAATAAAAAACGGATAGTGCGGAGACCGCTCGGACATTGGCTCAGATGCTCGGATGGTCTCCGCCTTTTATTGCACCGGCAGTGCCGATGTCAAAAAGAAAGGAACTGCTACCATGACAGTGTTTTTTAGCCAGCTGATCAACGGCCTTTCGCTGGGCAGCATCTATGCGCTGATCGCACTGGGCTACAGCATGGTGTACGGCATCATCCTGCTGCTGAACTTTGCCCATGGCGATATCATCATGGTGGGCGCGTATATGTCCTGGTTCGTCATGAACCAGCTGGGCCTCGGTCCCGTGACCGCTGTCTGCGCCTCCATCATCACCTGTACTCTGCTGGGCGTGGTGATCGAAAAGATCGCCTACACGCCTTTGCGCAATGCGCCCCGCCTGTCTTTGCTGATCACCGCCATCGGCGTGTCCTTCTTCCTGGAGTACACCGCCGAGCTGATCCTGGGCTCGGGCGCCAAGGTGATCCCCTCCTATTTCCCCAACCAGGTGTTCCAGATCGGCACCGTCAACATCAGCCTGACCACCATCCTGACGCTGGTGGTGACGGTGGTGTCCATGATCGTGCTGAGCGCCCTGGTGCAGCAGACCAAGCTGGGCAAGGCCATGCGGGCCGTCTCGGAGGACATGGACGCCGCCCGCCTGATGGGCGTCAACGTCAACAGCACCATCTCCTTCACCTTTGCGGTGGGCTCCGCCCTGGCGGGCATCGGCTCGGTGCTGTACTGCTGCAGCTATCCCCAGGCCACCCCCACCATGGGTTCCATGCTGGGCCTGAAAGCCTTTGTGGCTGCGGTGCTGGGCGGCATCGGTTCCATCCCCGGGGCCATGATCGGCGGCATCGCCATCGGCCTGTGCGAAAGCTTCGTCTCCGCCATCGGCCTGTCGGCCTGGCGGGACGCCGTCACTTTTGCGATCCTGATCATCGTGCTGCTGGTCAAACCCACCGGCCTGCTGGGCCGCAAGGTGCAGGAAAAGGTTTAAGGGGGTATCCACTGTGAGCAAAGCAAAAGCAAAATACCGCGCGCTGAAAATGCCGGTGCGCTACATCATCAACACCGTGCTGGTGGTGCTGGTGTTCCTGGGTTTGCAGCTGGTCAGCCAGAATATGCTCAGCACCTACCAGAACCAGGTGCTGCTGCTGGTGGGCATCAACGTCATCCTGGCCGTCTCGCTCAACGTGGCCACCGGCTATCTGGGGCAGCTGCCCCTGGGCCATGCCGGCTTTATGGCGGTGGGCGCCTACACCTGCGCCCTGTTCACCAAATACAGCACCCTGCCTGAGCCGGTGGCCTTTGCGACGGGCCTGGCCCTGGGCGCCGCCATGGCCTGTGTGTTCGGCATCCTGATCGGCATCCCGGCCCTGCGTCTGAGCGGCGACTACCTGGCCATCCTGACGCTGGGCTTTGGCGAGATCATCCGCATCACCCTCAACAACATCGACAACGTCCTTGGCTTTTCGCTCTTTTACGGCGCCAAGGGCCTCAAGAACATCCCCAAGTATTCCGACCTGCTGTCGGTGTTCCTGTGCGTGGTGCTCACCTGCTTTTTCATCCACACCATGCTCAAGAGCCGCCACGGCCGCGCCGTGCTGGCCATCCGCGACAACGAGATCGCAGCCGAGAGCTGCGGCATCCAGACCACCTATTACAAGGTGATGGCGTTCTCCTTCTCGGCGGCCTTTGCCGGCCTGGCCGGCGGTCTGTACGCCTGCTACATCGGCGTGCTGGACCCCGCCAACTTCGACTTTATGAAGTCCATCGAGATCCTGGTCATGGTGGTGCTGGGCGGCATGGGCTCGATGCTGGGTTCCATCCTGTCCGCCACCGTGCTGACCATCCTGCCCGAGGCCCTGCGCAGCTTTGCGGATTACCGCATGGTGCTGTATTCGGTGGTGCTGATCTTCATGATGATCTTCCGCCCGGGCGGACTGCTGGGCAGCTACGATTTCTCCCTCAGCCGCCTGATCAGCAAGGCTCTCAGTTTCAGCGGGCGCAGCGCCAAGGAGGAAACACCCCATGAGTGAATTTAAAACCAGCCTGCACAGCATTCCGTCGGGCGGCTTTTTGACCGACCGTGACAAGGACAAACGCCCCGTGCTGGATGTGCGGGGCCTGGGCATCGACTTTGGCGGCCTGACCGCTGTGGACGACTTCAACCTGATGATCGGCCGCAACGAGATCACCGGCCTGATCGGCCCCAACGGCGCGGGCAAGACCACCGTCTTCAACCTTCTGACCAACGTCTACCAGCCCAGCCGGGGTTCCATCCTGCTGGACGGCGTGCCCACCGCCGGCAAAAAGACCTTCCAGGTCAACCGGATGGGCGTGGCCCGCACCTTCCAGAACATCCGCCTGTTCAAGGATCTGACCGTCATTGACAACGTCAAGGTGGGCCTGCACCAGTCGATGAACTACCGTCTGCCCGAGGCCCTGCTGCGCCTGCCCAGCTACTGGAAGCAGGAGAAAAAGACCACCGACGAGGCCATCGAGCTGCTGAACATCTTCCATATGTCCGACCTGGCCGGCAAGCAGGCGGGCAGCCTGCCCTACGGCGCCCAGCGCCGGCTGGAGATCATCCGGGCCCTGGCCACCCGTCCCAAGCTGCTGCTACTGGACGAGCCGGCCGCCGGCATGAACCCCTCCGAGACCGCCGAGCTGATGGAAGTCATCCGCCGCATCCGGGATGAGTTCGACATTGCCATCCTGCTGATCGAGCACGACATGAATCTGGTCATGGGCATCTGCGAGGGCATTGCGGTGCTGAACTTCGGCCGGGTCATCGCCAAGGGCACCCCCGACGAGATCCGCAGCAATCCCCAGGTCATCGAGGCTTACCTGGGCAAGAAGGAGGGCTGAGCAATGGCACAGACAATGCTGAACGTGGAGGGCATCAACGTCTATTACAGCGCCATCCACGCCATCAAGGATATCTCCTTCCACGTTGACGAAGGGGAGATCGTCACCCTGATCGGCGCCAACGGCGCAGGCAAGTCCACCAACCTCAAGACCATCTCGGGGCTGCTGCATCCCAAGACCGGCACCATCACCTACAAGGGCCAGAACATCACCGGGATGCGCGCCCACAAGATCGTGCAGGCCGGCCTGGCCCAGGTGCCCGAAGGACGCCACGTCTTTCTGCACATGACGGTGGAAGAAAATCTGGAGATGGGTGGCTACACCCAGGAGCGCAGCTCCATCGCGCCTAATATGGAGAAGGTGTTCACCCTGTTCCCCCGCCTGAAGGAGCGCCGCCGCCAGATGGCCGGCACCCTGTCCGGCGGCGAGCAGCAGATGCTGGCCATGGGCCGCGCCTTGATGAGCAACGCCTCCATGCTGATGCTGGACGAGCCTTCCATGGGCCTGTCCCCCCTGCTGGTGCAGGAGATCTTCGACATCATCCAGGACGTCCACAAGCAGGGCATGACCATCCTGCTGGTGGAGCAGAACGCCCAGATGGCCCTGTCCATCGCCGACCGGGCCTATGTGCTGGAGACCGGCCGCATCGTGATGGAGGGCACCGGCTCCGAGCTTCTGACCAACGAAAAGGTCCGCACCGCCTACCTGGGCGGCTGACCCTTCCCCGCGTCATCCCGCGCGGGCGCATCCTTTCCCTTGCTTGCACTGCAAATACAACAAAAGCTCCCGCCCTTGTGGGCGGGAGCTTTTTTGCGCATCTTGTTGTCAGTGGGCGGGGGTGAAATCGCCGGGGGACACCCAGCCGCCCTGGTCCAGCACCTGGCGCATGATCTGCACCACGCCCTGGTCCCAATGGGGCGGCGCCAGGAAGGCCACCCGGGCCCGCAGGTCCTGGCTGCCGTTGGTCATCAAAAAGCCGTATTTGGCGGTGCACAGCATTTCGGCGTCGTTGTAGGTATCCCCAAAGGCCATCAGGTTGGCGCCCGTCAGCCCCAGGCTGCGGCCCAGGGCCCGCAGGGCAGCGCCCTTGTCCACGCCCCGGTTCATGATGTCCACCCAGTTGGGACCGGCCACCGCCACCGAGAACCGCTGTCCGAACAACCTGCCGTAGTGCTTGTCGTACGCTGCCTGGGAGTCCCCCCTGGGAAGGTAGATGGTGTATTTGTCGGCGGGCACATCCAGGACGGTCAGGTCGTCCACATAGGCCACACGGGTATAGAATTGGGAGAACACCCGGGCGTACTGCTGGTACTGCCGCTCCACATAGGCGGTGTCCAGCCCGCACAGCACCCCGATGTCCCCTGCTTCCCGGGTGGCGGCGGCCATCTCCCGGTAATCCGCCCCGGGCATCCGGGACTGGAAGATATCCCGGCCCCGCCAGCGGATCACCCCGCCGTTGTCCCCGATCAGGGCGATATGGCCCCGCAGGTCGGGGAACATATCCTCCAGGGTATAGAGGGGGCGGCCGCTGGCCGCGGCAAAATAGACGCCCTCCTGCTCCAGTTCCAGCACCAGCCGGGCAAAATCCTGGGGCAGGCGCCCGTTTTCGTCCAGCAGGGTGTAATCCATATCCGATGCGATGAGGCCGATGTGATCCCGCTCCATAGCATATACCTCTTTTGCGCTCAGCCCATATAGCTGATGTTCAGATCGACGCCGCTGCTGCTGACGCCGCTCAGCTTGCCGGTGCAGCTGCCCTGCCACATATCGCAGTCGATGCTGGGGGCGCTGACGCCGTAGTGCGCGTTCCAGATGCGGTAGCCCTGCAAAGCGGACAGCTCCAGATGGTTCTGGAACCAGCTGGTGGAGGCGTAGACGCCCGGCTCATAGCCGTACTTTTTCAGCTCCTCGCAGAAGGCCACCGCACAGGCGGTGCGCTCTGCCTTGGAAAGGTTGTCGGCCCGGCCGGTATGGGAGGATGTACTGTACTCGCTGTCAAAATAGACGGGATAATCCAGGCTGCGGCCGTTGAGCACATAGGCGCAGGCAAAGGCTTCTTCCCGGGCCTCGTCCTCGTTGATGGCCTGGCTGAAGATGTAAACGCCCACCTTCAGGCCCGCCGCCTTGGCCCCGGCAAAGTGGTTTTCAAACATCGAGTCCAGCACCAGCGCGCCGCTGCCATAGCCGCGGTAGCCGATGCGGATGATGGCAAAGGAAGCGCCCGCGTCCTTGACCTTATTCCAGTCCACATTCTGCTGGTAGCGGGACACGTCGATGCCAAAGGTCACGTTGTCCTGGCGGACGCCGTCGGCGTCAAAGTAATAGATCTTGTCGTCAATGGTCTGCAGGCCGGTGAGGGGCTGATGGGTGGCGGCATCGTAGTAATAGGTCTTGCCGCCCTCGGTGTGCCAGCCTGTATAGGCCGGAGCTTCCCGCTGGGGGAACAGCCAGCCAAACAGCCAGTCGAACAGCCAGGTCAGGCAGTTTTCCTCGTCCCAGTCGATGCTCTGGTTCTCCAGCATGGCGCTGAACTGGTCGGGGGTCAGGGTGATGGACCCGTTGGCGTCGGGAGTGATCGCCTCGTACCGGGCGGCCAGAGGGTCCTCGGCGGCCAGTTCAGGGGTCATCTGCTGCCAGACCGCATCGCCCATCCCGTTTTCCTCATCCAGACCGGCCTGGGGCAGGGCCGCAGGCATCTCGGTCGGGGCCGCAGGCTGCGGGGCTTCCGGCTGTTCCGGGACAGGGGTCTCGGCCTGCTCCGCTGCGGGCTGTTCCGTCCCGGCTGCGGGCTGCCGGGCCGGGGCCTCGGTCTGGGCCGGGGCTTCCGGCTGCTCCTGCTGCTCCGTCTGCTCCTGGGCGGGGCCTGCCTCGGGGAGGGGCTGCAGGACCGACTGCTTTGCCGCCAGGGCGGGGAATTTTTCTTCTTCCTGATCCACCACCCCCGGCTCCACCAGAAGGGCCGTCTGGGGTTCAAAAACAGCGGCCGCATAGCCTGCGGCGCCGGTGACCGTGAGGGTCAGAGCGATGACCGCCGCTGCCACGCATTGTCCCACGTCGCGGCTCCTTCCTGCTTTTTTTGAAAACAAGGTCGAAATCTTCCGTTTCATTCCGTCTCGCTCAGCCTCCATACATCCAGATTTGTTTTAAGTATACACCAGAATGCGCTCTGCCGTCAATCTTTCCGACAGAATGCGCTGGGGTATTTCTTGCCCCGGCAGCCCTGGCGCGCAGGCAGTCTGCCGGTCACTGTGTACAACACGCTTTGCCGGGCAGAATCATTGCACCCAATCGGGTAAAATTCTGTGCTATCTGCCAAAATAGGCCGCCGCCCTTGCTGTCTTGACACCTGTATGGTATACTGTGTGGCATCCAATGTCGGCATTTGTACGCCCCCTGCGGGGGTTTTGAGCGGAAAGGCGGTATTCAGATGGAAAATGTAAAAAATTTCTTAAAACGCAAAGACATCGTCATCACCCCCCAACGTTACCTGATCGAAGCGCTGGGCGCCATGGCCCAGGGCCTGTTTGCCAGCCTGCTGATCGGCACCATCCTCAACACCCTGGGCCAGCAGCTGGGCATCCCCATGCTGGTGACCATCGGCGGATATGCCTCGGCCATGAGCGGCCCGGCCATGGCCTGCGCCATCGGCTACGCTCTGCACGCGCCCAACTTTGTGCTGTTCAGCCTGGTGACGGTGGGCTGGGCCTCCAACGAGCTGGGCGGCGCCGGCGGGCCGCTGGCCGTGCTGCTCATCGCCATCGTGGCGGCCGAGCTGGGCAAGGCAGTGAGCAAGGAGACCAAAGTGGACCTGCTGGTCACCCCCCTGGTGACCATCTTCACCGGCGTCGGCCTGGCGCTGCTCATCGCCGCCCCCATCGGCGCGGCGGCCAACCGGGTGGGCAGCCTGATCATGTGGGCCACCGAGCAGTCCCCCTTTGTAATGGGCGTACTGGTGTCGGTCATCGTGGGCGTGGCCCTGACTCTGCCCATCTCGTCGGCGGCCATCTGCGCCGCCCTGGGCCTGACCGGCCTGGCCGGCGGCGCGGCTGTGGCCGGCTGCTGCGCCCAGATGGTGGGCTTTGCGGTGATGAGCTTCAAAGAAAACGGCGTGGGGGGGCTGGTCAGCCAGGGTCTGGGCACCAGTATGCTGCAGATGGGCAACATCGTCCGCAACCCCCGCATCTGGATCGCGCCCACACTGGCCAGCGCCATCACCGGCCCCATGGCCACCTGTCTGTTCCGCTTTGAGATGAACGGCGCCGCCGTCTCCTCGGGAATGGGGACCTGCGGCCTGGTGGGCCCCATCGGGGTGTACACCGGCTGGGTCAACGATGTGGCCGCCGGGGTCAAAGCCGGCATCACCCCCATGGACTGGGCGGCCATGGCCCTGCTGTGCCTGGTGCTGCCCGCCGTGCTCAGCGTCCTGTTCTGTGAGGCCGAGCGCCGTCTGGGCTGGATCAAAGAAGGAGATCTGAAGCTGGACTGAGGCTTCATTTGTATTCAGTACATCAATTTAAACTTTACGTATAAATCCGTGAAGGTTCTGCTTTCCGCCGTCCGGCCTTGGCGCAGGGCGGTTTTTTGCTTCCGATCCAGGAAAATCATGCTTGTTTGCGCCATTTTCAAAGGAGGCGCGCTGCCGTTTCCGCTGCCCTGTCCAAAAGGCCAAAAAGATATCACATCCTATTATTCATAAAAAATTCATAATTGCCTCATATTTCGTCTCTATTTTTTTGGTACAAAAGCAATAGAGCTCCTGCAAGGCCCCAAAAAGCAGTTTTTTGACCCAAAAAGGCAGAAATTTTATCTGTTAGCCGGGTAAAACATCTGGTCAACCGCAGCGGAATATGGTATACTTGCCCTGTCCGCAATTTGGCCGGGGCACAACTGCCCGCTGCGGCACAGGCGGAGCGTCCAATATGCAGTCATAGCAGCCGGTTCTGGCCGGCCAGGAGACGGAAAGGAATCGTGTAAACCCATGAAGATCGGAATTACCGAGCTGATCCTCGTTGTGATCGTGGCGTTCGTGTTCATCGGGCCCAGCCAGCTGCCCGAATACGCGCGCAAGCTGGGCAAGATGCTGCGTGAGCTGCGCCAGTACACCAGCACCGCATCCAAAGACATCCAGGAGAACATCGTCGAGCCCCTCAACGAGATCCAGCAGCCCATCAAGGAGGCCATCTCGCCCCTGACGGACATCAAGAAGGACTTTGACAACAGTGTCAAGGATGTGACCAAGAGCTTTGCCGGCATCGGCAAGACCAGCAAGGAAGAGGCCGAGGCCAAGGCGTCCGCCGCCGAGGAGCCTGTGGAGGAGCTGGAGGAACTGAGCGAGGAGGCCCCTGCCGCCCCCGCTGCAGCGCCCGCCGCAGCCGCCGCGGCTCCCGCCGAGGAAGCAGCCCAGCCGGCCGAGGCCGCAGCCCCCGCCGAGGAAGCAGCGCCTGAAGAGCCTGCCGCCCCCAAGGCTGAAGCCGCCGCCCCCAAGGCCGATGCAGAACAGACCGCCCAGACGGTCTGACGGACCCCCAACCATGCAGCAAGCCGCCCGCGCGGCTGTGTAGATCAAGTCAAGTAAAGACGGGCCCGAAGCCCGGCAATGTAAAAGGAGTAACAAATTATGCGTATCGGACCTACTGAATTGTTGATGATCCTCATCGTTGTCCTGATCATCTTTGGACCCAAGAACCTGCCCAAGCTGGGCAAGATGTTCGGCAAGACCATGAAGGGCTTCAAGGAAGGCATTGAGGACGAGGACGACACAGAGCCCAAGACCAGCAGCGCTGAGACCAAGACCGACAGCAGCAAGAGCAACGAGGAGTAATTTGTGGCCACACTATTTAAGCACAGAAAAGGCGCTGAGGCGATGGGCCCCGACGGCAGCATGACGCTGGGCGGCCACCTGAAAGAACTGCGCAACCGCGTGGTATTCTGTGCGGTGTTGTACGCTGTGGCCTTTCTTGGTTTCCTGGCCGTTGCCGACCAGCTGATCAACGTCCTGACAGCCATGGCGTCGGGGTCGTTCGAGTTCATCTCCATCGATCCTCAGGAAAAGCTGATCCAGTATTTCCGGGTGGCCCTGATCGCCGCGCTGATCGTCGATATCCCCTTCATCGCCTATCATATTTATGCCTTTGCAAAGCCGGGCCTGAAAAAGACGGAGAGCTTCTTCTTCGGCCTGGTGCTGGTGATGGGCCTGGGCCTGTTCGTTGTAGGTGTACTGTTCGCCTACTTCGTCTCCCTGCCCTTCATGCTCAACTTCATGGCGAGCCTGGAAGGCGCCGACTACATCGTCCAGACCACCAGTATCGCCAGCTATGTCAGCTTCTGTATCACCATCTTCCTGATCTTCGGCGCCGTCTTTGAGATGCCGCTGGTGGTGGTGGTCCTGTCCCGGATGGGCATTGTCAGCCCCTCTCTGATGAAGAGCGCCCGGGGCGTCATGGTCGTTCTGATCTTCTTTGTGGCGGCCGTCATCACCCCGCCCGACGTTGTCTCCCAGACCATGGTGGCTCTGCCCATGTGCCTGCTGTACATCATCAGTACCTTCCTGTGCAAGATCTTCTACAAGAAGCATCAGGATGCCATGGAGGACGACGAGGACGAAGACGAGGAGGACGAGGAAGAAGCCTGAGCCTTCCCAGCCCGCAAGCGAATACATGAAAAAGCCCTGTCAGGAGCGGCTGCGGCCGCCGGTCTGACCGGGCTTTTTTGTTGTCCTTTTATCGTTTCCGGGCCTGCCGGGCGGCAGCACGGCCCGCCACCAATCCGGAGCCAAAGGCCCAGTGCAGGTTGAAACCGCCACAGCTGCCCGCGCAGTCCAGCGTCTCCCCCACAAAGTAAAGCCCTGGGCACCCCTTGAACTGGAAATCCGGCTCCAGCTCCTCCAGCGACAGGCCGCCCCCGGTGGTCTGGGCCTGCTTCCATCCGCAGGGGGCAGGGTCCTCAAAGCGCCAGCCCTTGCAGACCTCCGCCAGGGCCTGCCAGCCCCGGGCATCCACCTGGGCGGGGGCGCGGCCTGTCAGCCCTGCCGCAGCCCAGAGGGCGGCGCCCAGCCGCCCATCCAGCAGGCCCTGCCAAAAGGCCTGGCTGTCAGGCAGATGACCCGCCCTGCGGGCAAATGCGGTAATAAGTTCACGCGTTTCTACAGTTGGGAATAAGTCCAGCGCCACAGCGGGCTTTTTGGGGCCTCGTTCGGGGGCCAGCAGCCCCGACAGCTGCATGACGCAGATGCCCGACAGCCCGTAGTTAGTGAACTGGATCTCCCCTTCCTCCCGGGCCAGGGACCGTCCATTCTCCAGCAGGGTGACGACGCCCCGGGCGCGAAGCCCTGACAGTCTCTGCATCAGGGCCGGGTCGCCGCAGCGCAGAGGGGTCAGACAGGGGTACAGAGGCTCGACCCGGCCGCCGCACCGGCCCGCCAGGGCGGGTCCAAAACCGCCGGTCCCAAACTGTGGCCCGGCGCTGCCGCCCAGCGCACAGATCACCCGTCCGGCCGTCAGCAGCTGCTTTTGGCCTGCCGCCTCCACACGGACGGCATAGCCGCCCCCCTTCTGCCCCAGTTCCAGCACCCGGGCAGCGCGCCGGTCCACACCCAGGGCATCCAGCCAGCGCACCAGCAGGCCGGTGAGATCGGCGGCCTGGTTGGAGTAGGGGTACAGTCTGCCGGTCTCGTCCGCACGGGACACCAGGCCCAGCTCCTGCCACCAGGCAGACAGCCCGGCCCCGTCGATGGAGGCCAGCAGCTTTTGGAGCGCGGCGGGGGCTGCGGTGAAGTACCGCGCCGGATCGCTGCTGGCAGCGTTGTCGAAATTGCAGCGGCCATTGCCGGTGGCCAGCAGCTTTTTGCCGGGGGCGGCGTTCTGCTCCACCAGGGTGACTTTCGCCCCGGGCCCGCCGGTCTGGGCCGCAGCGATGGCGGCCGCCAGCCCCGAAGCACCCCCGCCCAGCACCAGGATCTCTCTCATCTTTTCCCCTCCTGTATCTATGGTACAGGGCAAGTATACCATACCGCGGCGGCCGGCGCAAAGGGGTCAGCGCGGATCCCGCAGTTCGGTCATATCGGCCCAGAACCGTTTGGGGCAGTGGGTGCGCCGGCAGCGCTCGTTCCGCCGCTGGTCGATGGCCAGCGTGTCATAAAATCGTTTCCACAGCCGCTGGTAATCGCTTTCCTTCTGGCTGGGCCGGGGCAGGTCCAGCGGGGCGCTCAGCCTGAGGATGCGGGCCTGGCCCTGCTGGTGCACCAGCGCTTCCCGGTGGACCGCGTCGTAGATCAGGAAGGCTTCCTCGGGCATCCGGCTGCAAAAATGGCGGCCCAGCAGGGGCAGCACATGGTTTTTGGGGTGGATCACTGCGCCCAGCATCCCGCCGCTTTCCTCAAAGCGGACAAAGCCCTGCCATTTTTCCACTTCCCACAGCACCTGGCGGGACAGACGGCAGGCATCGGCCACCTCAGGACGGCCCAGCTGATGGAGCGCCCCCGGCCCGGCCCCGAACCCATAGTGCAAAAAGCGGAGCAGGATCAACTCTTTGTCCTCCTGCCCCGACAAAAAGCCCACCTCCACTGTCTGGCCGGCAGACAGCTTGGACCGCACCGCCCGACGCACCCGGGCTGCCCGGTCGGGGGCGGTGGGGATCTGCCGCACCGGACAGAGGGCGGGCTGCTCGTCCTCGGGCGCCCAGATGGCAAAGGGGATCTCGCGGCGGACAAAGCTCTCAAACACGCAGCTGTAAAAGCCCGCCAGGGTGCCGTCGTAGCCGTAGATCAGGTCGGCCTGCCTCACAGGGCTTTTGCCAGACATCGGACTGCCTCCTCCTGTACAAGACGGCCGGCCAGGCGGGGCTGCATCCCACCGGCGGCCAGCTGCTGGACGGCGGGGGCGCTGAACAGGCTCAGCTGTTCACATCCCCCATTGAACACCTGAGGGTCCACCAGAGCCTGGGCGATCTGCCGGCGCCGCTGGCTGCCGCAGCCACCTCTGGCCCCGGTAAACCCTCTGCATACGATAAAATATTGGGCGCGCTTGAGCACCACGCCCATCCGCTTGAGCTCGTCCAGACCAAGCGCGCTCTGGCGGCGGGCAGTGCGGATGCGCTGGGCGCTCTTGACCCCGATGCCGGGCACCCGCAGCAGCATCTTATAGGGGGCGCGGTTGACGTCCACCGGAAACTGCTCCAGATGGCGCAGGGCCCAGCCGCACTTAGGGTCCAGGTAGGGGCTGAAATTGGGGCTGCCTTCGTCCAGGATCTCCTCCGCCCGGAAGTGATAGAACCGTAGCAGCCAGTCGGCCTGGTACAGCCGGTGTTCCCGCAGCAAGGGGGGCTTGGTCTCCAGGGCGGGCAGACGGCTGTCCTCCGCCACCGGGATGTAGGCCGAGAAAAACACCCGTTTGAGGTTGTATTTCCGGTACAGGCCCTGGGTCAGCCGCAGGATCTGGTAGTCGCTCTCGGGGGTGGCCCCCACGATCATCTGGGTGCTCTGGCCCGCAGGGGCAAAGGCGGGCGCATGGCGATAGAGCGCCACCTCCTGACGGCTGGCAGCGGCAGCGGCGGCGATCTGACCCATAGGGCGCAGGATCGAAGACCGGCCCTTGTCGGGGGCCAGCCGTTTCAGACTGCCCTCGCTGGGCAGCTCGATGTTGACGCTGAGACGGTCGGCCAGACATCCCAGCTGGGCGATCAGCTCGGGGCTGGCACCCGGGATGGCCTTGGCATGGATATAGCCATTGAAATGGTAGCGATGCCGCAGCAGACGCAGCACCTCCAGCATCCGCTCGGTGGTGTAGTCGGGGGTGCCCACCACGGCGCTGGACAGGAACAGCCCCTCGATATAATTGCGGCGGTAGAATTCGATGGTCAGGTTGGCCAGCTCCCTCGGGGTGAAGGTCGCCCGGGGCAGATCGTTGCTGCGCCGGTTGACGCAGTAGGCACAGTCGAAGGCACAGCAGTTGCTCATCAGCACCTTCAGCAGACTGATGCAGCGCCCGTCGGCGGTAAAGCTGTGGCAGCATCCGGGCGCATAGCAGCTGCCCAAATGTCCGGCCCGGCCCCCGCGGCCCGACCCGCTGGAGGTGCAGGCCACGTCATATTTCGCACTGTCGGCCAATATGGTCAGCTTTTCCATCACCGACTGTTCCATCCCAAAATGCCCTCCCGGAGGCGCTCACCACTTGGTCTTGGTCTCCACCACGCGCCCCGCGATGTGGAGCCGGTTCAGGTCCTCGCCTTTGATGACCAGCTCGCTGTAATTGGGGTTGAACGGCTGGAGCACCACGCTGTTTCCCCGCTGGATATAACGCTTGAGGGTGCCTTCACCCTCATCGCCATAAATGATGACCCCCAGGTCCCCGCTCTCCAGGGTATCCTGACGGTGGACCAGGGCCAGATCGCCGTCCTGGATGCGGGGTTCCATGCTATCTCCCCGCACCACCAGATAAAAGTAATTGGACGGGTCCTTGACCCGCGCGTATTCTTTCCCGTAGTCCTCTTCAAAGGCCAGCGCGCCATAGCCAGCCTTGACGGTGCCGATCACCGGGATCAGGCTCTCGGCATAGCCGCCAAAAAAGCGGCTCTCGGTCTCGGTCAAATCGGCGGTGGGGCGGTACAGCCCCAGCAGATAGTCCGCTGTGGTGCCCAGGATCTCCGCGATCTGCGCCACCGTGGCCGGGTCGGGAGAGGATTTGCCGCTCTCCCACTTGCCTACGGCCTGCTGGGTGACCCCCAGGCGGTTGGCCAGCTCGGCCTGGCTGATGCCATGCTGCTTGCGGCACTGCTTCAACAGCTCAGAAAATGACATATCGGAACGCCCCTTTACAACCGGTTTTTGTTATTTCCATTATACAACCAAAAAGTGTTTCTGTAAAGTGCATTTCATCGAAAACGAGAAAAAAAGTTGTATTTCCTCTTGACATCCACCAAAGTTTGGTTTATCATGGAGGCAAGCAAACAACCTGCGGTTGTCTTTTCGGTTGTGAAACCACCTGGAGGAGGTCCCAACGATATGAAGTGCCTGTTTTGGAAATCCCTCGTTCTGACCATTGGTCTGGGCATGATGCTGGCCCTGGGCGCTTTTGCGGAAGGCAGCATTTCTTTGCCTTTGGCTTGTGCTCTCTGTTACGGAGGGGTGCAGGCCATCCGTGCGGCATGGGCCATGGAGCAGCGTGCAGAACATTCCGCCCGCCGCCCGGCGTCGGCCCGCCCCAAAGCCAGACAGCCAGTCCAGCCGGCCCCCCGCTCCGCCACTGGCAGCCAGGACCCTTTGCAGGCGGCTTCTTAATAAAACGCCCCGCCTCTCTCCGGCTTGGCCGGAAAGGGGCGGGGTTTGTGTTTTTACCTGCTTCCAGGAGAAACAGAATTTTGGGACAGGGCAAAACAGCCCATCAGCTTGTATACATCTACCATGATACAGATTTTCCCGCATTTTGCAAGCCATTCCTGTGTCCCAGGCCAAAGTTTGTGCAGAGCACCAAATATCGTCCGCAAATTTTAGTCAGAGTGCAAAAACAATGCGGGGGCCGGCCGTATGGCCAGCCCCCGCAGAGGGACCCTATCTTTCGTGACGCAAAAGTTCTTTTGTTTTGGTGCGATCAACAACAGAAGGAATATTGGCTCTATTCCTCTTTGCCGCCACATCGGATGGGTGTTTTACCCGAGCGCGCAGGTGGTCTCTGGCACCTGCTCGCCCCTTATATCATCTCCCGGTATGGTGCCCTGGGGGTGTTATAAGTAAAGTTTAGACCTCAGTTGCAGTCTGGGTGATAGCCACAGCAACAATCTTCAGGTTCTGCTCGATACCAGTATTAATTGTACGGCTCACATCAGCAACGCTTGCGGAAATGCTATAATCATATTCATACCTAACGCCACTGTTCACACCATTAGCAGGCAGCTTACCTGCAACATCCATATCAACCTTGTTAGCAACCCAAGCAAGAGCGCCACTGTCACTATGGCCACCAACCAAGTAAACCTTAACAACGGTCTTATCGCCCTTAGTATCCACAAAAGTCTCGTCAAAACGAGTGTCTGCTTTCAAAGCATATGCCACTTCGCTCAGCATAGGGCCAGCGGTGAACTGATCTACGTAAGGATCGGCATCATTAGCGATAGCCTTAGCATACCAGTAATCAAAGTCAGCTTTATTCCAATAAGTCGCAGTAGTATCACTCAAAGCCTGATCCAAAGTGGAGTTAGCCGCAGCAGATGTAATCAGCAGGCGGGTATTGGCATCCAATGCATCATACACAGCAGAAGAAGCAGTGCTAACTTCCGGAGTTTCAGGATTGGTAGGATTGCTGGAAGAAGGGTTGTCCTTGCAGCCAGCCAGCATGCTGACGGCCATGATGCCGGCCAGCGCCAGAGAAGCAATCTTCTTGAGTTTCATAATGAATTTTTCCTCCTTATG
>NZ_NFHX01000010.1:0-89053 GCF_002161515.1 Faecalibacterium sp. An58 | reverse complement strand
ACGATCTCGCAGATCATCCGGATCATCCGCACGATGGTGTGGACCTGGGGCAGGTTGCGGCAGCTGGTGCCCAGCTGCTTCCAGATGTAGGGCACCGCGTCCAGCCGCACCACGTCCACCCCCTGGTTGACAAGGTAGAGCAGGTTGCCCGACATCTCGTTGAAGACCACCGGGTTTGCGTAGTTCAGGTCCCACTGGTAGGGGTAAAAGGTGGTCATCACCATCTTCCGGCAGTCGGGCAGCCAGGTGAAGTTGCCCGGCGCGGTGGTGGGGAACACCTGCGGGCAGGTCTGCTCGTACTGGTTGGGGATGGTGTCGTCGTCAAAGAAGAAGTACCGGTCCTGGTATTCTTTCTCTCCGGCGCGGGCGCGGCGGGCGGCGATCCGCTGGTTCCAGTCGTCCACGCTGGCCTGGTAGGCGGCGCATTCGGCCTCGAACTGGGCGTCGGTCTTGCCGCCCACACGTCCATCGTACCAGCGGATCCGCTCCTGCCCCTCGGGAAAGGTCTCCAGCAGGCTGCGGGGCATCCAGCAGTGGGCGTAGGTGCCGCCCCAGAAACATTCCAAGATGCCCACATGGACATCCAGAGCCCGGGCCAGGGCCGCCGGCGGGCAGGGCCGGCAGGCCGGCGCGCCAGCATCCGCTGCCGTCGGCCTGGCAGCAGGCGGTGACGGCGGCGGGATCGAGCCGGCAGGTCACCTGTGCGCCGGGCGCAGCCGTGCCCCAGACGGGCACGGTCCGGTCCCGCTGCAGCACCATGTGGTCGGAAAAAACAGCGGCAGGTCTCAGCGTCATATCTTGCAATACTCCTCTCAGTCAGGGCTGCGGCCATCCGCGCTTCGATGGTGGAGACATGGCCGCTGCAGTGGTTGGGCACCGCTGAGAAGTGGGCCCCACGACACAGCCGGGATAAAACAGGCTGGTGCCGTACTGGATGGTCAGCCAGGCCCGGGCGTCGGTGTTGTCGCTGCACCAGATCTGGGGGCTGTAGTAGAGCATCCCGCAGTCGAAGCGGGCGCCGCCGCCGGCGCAGTTTTCCAGCAGCAGGTCGGGGAAGGTCTCGGCCAGACGCCGCTGCAGCTCGTACAGGCCCAGCACATAGCGGTGGTAGACTTCCCCCTGACGTGCAGCCGGCAGGGCCGTGCTGTAAACATCGGCCAGGGCGCGGTTCATGTCCCATTTCAGATACCGGATGGGACAGCTGCGCAGCACCTGCTCCAACTGCTGCCAGATGCCGTCCACCACATCCGGGCGGCTGAGGTCCAGGGTGTACTGATGGCGGATCTGGACAGGCCGGCGCCCCGGCACCGCAAGGGCCCAGTCCGGATGGGCACGGTACAGGTCGCTGTCGGGGCTGACTGCCTCCGGCTCGACCCAGAGGCCCAGCTCCATGTCCATATCGTTCAGTCTGGCGCACAGCTCGGGCAGGCCGCCGGGCAGCTTGTTCCGGTCTGCGGTCCAGTCCCCCAGGCTGGAGGTGGTGTCGCTGCGCCCCTTGAACCAGCCGTCGTCCAGCACGAACAGGTCGATGTCCGCCTGCCGGGCCGCGGCGGCCAGGGCCAGCAGTTTTCCTGGTCAAAGTCGAAGTAGCAGGCCTCCCAGCTGTTGAGCAGCACCGGGCGGGGGACGTGCATATCCTGCCAGCGGGGCGGCAGCAGCCGGGTGCGGATGGCCCGGTGGAAGCGGCGGCTCATCTCGCCCAGGCCCTGGCCGGAGTAGACCATCGCGGCCTCGGGGGCGGCAAAGCTGCCGCCGGGCTCCAGCTGCCAGTGGAAGTGGTAGGGATGGATCCCCATCACCAGCCGCTGGCCGCCGTCGGCCCGCTGGGCCTCGATGAGAAAGCTGCCGCTGTACACCAGGGCGAAGCCCCAGCAGGAGCCGGTGGTCTCGGTGCAGTCGGGGGTGCAGAGGATGGCGGCGGGGTTGTGGGCGTGGCCGGGGATGCCCCGGGTGCTGCCGACGCTCTGGATGCCCCAGCGGAGAGGCCCGCGCTCCGGGGTGCGCTCGGCGGCCCAGGTGCCGTTCAGGGTGATCAGGTCCATGGGGCCGGGCGCAAAGTCCAGACAGAGGGAAGCCGCCTTGTGCAGCGTCAGCGGGCGGGAAGATACGTTGGTATACACCGCCGTCCGGGTGATCAGGTCCTCAGCCTCGTAGACCGTGTACCGCAGCTGCACTTCCAGGCCGAAGGCATCCCGCAGGGTGACGGCCAGGGTCTCGACCCCCGCGCCGTCCCGGAAGGCAGGCAGGCCGGGCAGCGCCGGCTTGCCCGCCGTTACCTCCGCCTGCACAAAGAC
Organism: Faecalibacterium sp. An58; assembly: GCF_002161515.1. NCBI lineage: Bacteria > Bacillati > Bacillota > Clostridia > Eubacteriales > Oscillospiraceae > Faecalibacterium > Faecalibacterium sp. An58. Next base: position 86,759 of record NZ_NFHX01000010.1, on the reverse strand, counting down.
CGGTTCGGCGGTCTCGGAACCGTCGGCAAAGGCGGGGATACAGGGGGGCGTGCGATGGTCGGCCGCGCCGGGGGCCATAGTAGGTGTGCAGCAGCACGCCTCCGGGGCCTACGGCCAGCTGATAGCTGGTGTGGGCGGTGTGCAGGGTATAGCAGGTATCGGTATGGACGATCATAAACAGCATCCTCTTGTCCGGAGCGGGCAAGCTGTCCGCACAAAGATGGGGACGGCCGCTCTCAGGGTGTTATTGATTTAAATTTGCCAGAAAAGCGCGGTTCTTGTCAATGAGGGCGCACCGCTGGGCCACGCAGTCGCGGCTGCGCAGGGGATCGGCCGGGGTGTTGAAGGCAAAGTCCAGCAGGCGGTCCACCGTGGTGCTGGCCACGTGCAGCCGGGTGTCGCTGGCGGCGTAGTAGATGTACACTTCGCCGTTGTCCCGCGCGATGGCGCCGTTGGTGAACACCACATTGGACACATCGCCCACACGCTCCCAGCCCCGGGGCGCGATCAGGAAGCCCGAAGGCTCGGCGATCACCTTCCAGGGCTCGGCCAGGGCGGACGATGCCGGCGGCGGCCACGGCGGCGGACAGGTCGGGGTTGGAGGTGTCCTTGCTCTCGGAGCAGAACACGCCGTAGATCCAGCCGTCCTCGTGCTTGGTCAGCCGCATATCGTAGACGTTGGTCTCCTCGGGGCAGGTGTCGGGCAGCTCGATGGGCTTGTCCCAGAAGCGAAAGCCGTCCACCGGGGAGTCGCTCTCGGCCACCGCAAAGAAGCTCTTGCGGTCGTTGCCCTCCACCCGGGCCACCAGATAGAACTTGCCGTCCAGCTCGATGGCGCCGGCGTTGAACACCGCGTTCACGCCCAGCCGCTCCATAAAATAGGGGTTTGCGGCGGGGTCAAGGTCGAACCGCCACTCCAGAGGGATGTGCTCGCGGGTGAGGACCGGATGCTCCCACCGGTCGTAGATGCCGTTGTACCAGTCGGACTTGTGGTTCTTGCGGGCCAGAAGCGCCTCTTGCAGGGCCTTCTGGCGCAGGTATTCGGGGTGCAGCTCAGACTTCGACATGGGGGTCCCTCCTGATCAGTTCCATACACATACGCCCGTTGTGGTAGGGGCATTTCCACGGTTCCACGATGGGCTGGCGGCTGGCCGGCTGGCCGCTTTCATCCACCGACCAGAACCACTCGCCGCCGGGGCGCTTGTCCACCAGCTTGTCGGTGATGTAGTGCCAGATCTGGGCGGCAGCGGCGGCATATTCCTGCCCGCCGGATTTTTCGTATTCGTTTACAAAACCCAGCACGGCCTCGGCCTGCACCCACCAGACGCGGGTGGTGTCGTCCACCCCGCGCTCACACTCGTTGAGCAGGGAGGAGCCGCGGTAGGCGTGCCGGTACACGCTGCGGGCCAGGTCCGAGTCGATGGCCGCGATCCGGGCGGTCAGCGCCTCGTCGCCCAGCAGGGCGCAGCCCCAGTCGATCAGCCAGCTGGACTCGATGTCGTGGCCGTAGCTGTACAGGTCGATGATGGACTGGTAGTGCTGGTCAAAAAAGGCCAGCTGCCGGTGCAGCGCGGGGGAATAGACCCTGGTGGCGTAGATGTCCAGGATGCGGCTGTTGAGGATGCAGCCCTTTTCGGCGGTCTTGTCCACCCGGAGGTCAAAGTCCACCAGGCCGTAAAAGCCGCCGTGGACCGGGTCTTTGAGGGACATCCAGAAGGGCAGGATGACGTCGTTCAGCATCTCCTGCGCCGCCTGCTTGATGCGTGGCATGAAGAAAACCCTCCTTTTTCACACAGGCGCCTGCCCCGGGCAAAAGCCGGAGCGGGCGCCGGGCTGTTATATTCAGCGCAGTCCCAGTTCGCGGTCCGCGCAGCTGGTCTCGTCGTGGGCTTTGATGTAGTCGGTCACCTCATCGACCGTGGTGAAGGCCAGGCCGACATAGCTGTCCGCGCAGCCGTAGTAGAGGGCGATGCGCCCGGTGGCGGCGTCCTGCAAGGTCGCGCAGGGGAAGCAGACGTTGGGCACAAAGCCGCGCTCCTCATAATCGGTCTCGGGGGTCAGCAGGAAGGTGGAGCAGCGGTGCAGCACACGGCTGGGCTCGTCGCGGTCCAGGATGGCGCCGCCGATGGAGTAGACATAGCCGTTGCAGGTGCCGGTGACGCCGTGGTAGAACAGCAGCCAGCCGTCGCTGGTCTCGATGGGGGCGGCGCCACCGCCGATCTTCAGGTTCTCCCACCAGTTGCCGCTTTTGCCCATCACATGGCGGTGGCGGCCCCAGAACTCCATGTCCGGGCTCTGGCTGAGGAAGATGTCGCCGAAGGGGGTGTGGCCCGAGTCGGAGGGGCGGCTGAGCAGGGTGAACATCCCGTTGATCTTGCGGGGGAACAGCACCGCGTTGCGGTTGAAGGGGACGAAGGGGTTTTCCACACGGGTGAAGGTCTTGAAGTCCTGCGTCCGGGCGATGCCGATGGAAGCGCCGTAGAAATCCTGGCACCAGATGATGTAGTAGGTATCCTCCACCTTGACCAGGCGGGGGTCGTAGGCATAGGGCGGCATGAAGGACTTGCCCTTTTCGTTCACAAAGGGGATCTTGTCCCGGTCGAACGTCCAGTGGATGCCGTCGGCGCTGCGGCCCAGGTAGATGAAGGGGATGCCGTTGGTCTGCTCGCCGCGGAACACGCCGATGAAACCCTCCTCAAAGGGGACCACCGCGCTGTTGAAGATGCGGGCCACGCCGGGCAGGGGGTTGCGGCGGATGACGGGGTTATCGGTGTAGCGCCACAACAGCGAGCAGGCCACAAGGACGATGTTGTTGATGGATTCATCCCGCAGCCAGTAGGGAAGGGTATCGACGTTGAAGCCCACCCAGCTCAGCAGGGTGTCCAGCACGAAGCCGTGGGTGAAGAAGAACTTGAAGATGAAGCCCACCGAGATGCCGCAGATCAGGCAGGGGAAGTAGAGCGCGCCCCGGAAGAACTTGCTGCCCTTGGTCTTGAAGCTGAGCAGGGTGGCGAACAGCAGGGCCAGGGCCATCTGGATCACCGAACCGGCCATGTAATACAGGCTCAGGGTCAGGGCGTGGAAGATATCGTCCCGGGTGAAAACATCGATGTAGTTCTGCAGGCCGACAAAGATGCGCCGGCCGATGTAGCGCATTCGGGGTTGGGCCCGGCGTCCTGCATCTGGACGATGGCCCAGCTGCCCAGCACCATGACACCGATCTCGCCGTTGTTCATGCGGGTCTTGCTGCCCTCCCAGTCGGTGGTGGTGGGGTCGGCCTCGGTCAGGCCGCGCTTGACGGCCTCATACAGGATATTGTAGACGGCGTAGGGACCGCTCTCGGGGTCGCCGGTGGGCACGCCGGGCGAGAAGGGGTCCATGGTCTGGGGCATAGTGATCCCCATCCAGTCGGGATCACCGGTCGCGCCGCCGCCAATGTAGGCGTCCCAGGCGCTCATGGTCCAGCCGGCGGCGTAGTTGGTGTACAGGGGATCGATGCTGGGATCGTAGTCCCGGATCTTCTGCAGCGCGTCCAGGAACTCGGTGGGAGTCTTGGGGAGGGAAGTGATGCCGGCCTCCTCAAAGACGCGCTTGTTGTAGATGACGCCCTGGGCGTTGCCGGTGGAGGGGATGCCATACACCTTGCCGCCAAAGGCGCGGTTGGCGGCGAAGTTGTAGTCCTCCTGAATGCCGCTCAGATCGCACAGGGGATAGAAGTAATCCGACAGCTCGGTCAGGGGAATGGTGGTGGGGATCATGCAGACATCGCCCCACTCCTGCGAGGTCAGACGGGTGGTCATGTCGCCGGCGTAGTCGGTGATCCCCTCGTACTCGATGGTGATGTTGGGGTACAGCTTCTGGAACTCGGCCACATAGCCGTCGAAGATGCCGTCCTGGATCAGGTCGGTGCGGTGGTTGATGACCTTGATGGTGGCGGTCAGGTCGGTGTGGTCGGTGTCGACGGTCAGCTCGTTGTAGGCGGGCAGATCGCTGGCGGCAGCTCCTGCGCCGGTGTCCGAACCACCGCAGCCGGCCAGCAGACTGCCGGCCACTGCAGCCGACAGGACGCCTGCAGCCTTCAGGAAATTACGACGATTGATCTTTCGCATGGTGTGTCCTCCTTTTTTGGATGAAAAGCTGGATGAAGGGCGTGTTCCCTCCACCCGGGTGATGGGTGCGGACGGCTGCCCGCACCGATCTGTCTGCATGCTCGGTATATTATTTAACTAACTTAAAGTCAATATATAAGCTAATAATTCGGCGCAATAACCTATAATTTAGCCTAAAATTTGGTTATCCTGCAACGTCCAGGGAGGAGGCGCACAAAAAAAGCAGGCAAACCAAACGTTTGCCTGCATGGATGAAAAAAGAAAAGTTAATTTATTTAGTCAGGGTGGAGTCCCGGTATACGATGGTGCCGGGCACCAGGGTGATGGGCGCGGGGATGGTCTTGCCGTTCAGTTTGCGGGCCAGCAGGGTCACGGCGGCGTTGGCCATCCCGTCCACGTCCACCCGGTAGCTGGTCAGCTGGGGGGTGCAGATGGTGGAGAAGCGGTGGTCGTCGTAGCCGGTCACGGCGATATCCTCGGGGATGCGGTAGCCCTCCTTTTTGAGCTTTTCCACCAGGTTGAAGGCTACCTCGTCACAGTTGCATACAAAGCCGTCCGGCATCTCTTTGGGCAGACACAGGGGGATCCAGCTGCCGTCGGCGTCGCGGTCCTCCAGCCGCCAGTCGGCCCGGGGCTCGATGCCGGCCTGCAGCAGGGCCCGGCAGTAGCCCAGATACCGGTCCATGATCGAGCTGGTGGCCCGCACGCTGCCCACAAAGGCGATCTTGCGGCAGCCCGTCTGCAACAGGTGCTCGGTGATCTGGAAGCTTCCGCTGACGTTGTCGCTCTGGACGCTGTCCCCGGCGATGACATCGTCATAGAAGTCCAAAAGGACGAAGGGAAGATTGTTTTTGAGCATGGCGGCAAGGTAGCTGCGGTGGAACTCGCCCATGAATACCAGCGCGTCCACGCTGCCGCCCGCCAGAATCAGCGGCAGGACACAGCCGTCCTCCGCATGGGGCATGACGATCTCCAGCATACACTGGTATTTCAGCCGGTTGCAGTGACTGACCAGGGAGCGGTAGAGATTGGCATAAAAGGTATTGTCCCCAAAGTGGCGGTCGGCCACCAGGATGCCGATGTTGATGCTGCGCTGCGCCGCCGTGGACTTGGCCGGCGGGAGATAGCCCATCTCCTTGGCTGTCTCCAGGATCTTCTCGCGCATTTCCTCGCTGACGCCGTCTTTGCCGGCCAGCCCTTTGCTGACGGATACGATGCTGATGCCCAGCTTCTCTGCAATATCCGCCATGCGCACTCGCTTTGCCATAAGATTCCTCTTTTCTGTCGTTTGCACCTGAAAATGGACGGTCGACCCAAAGCCTCTGTGGACTCTCAGGAAAGATACCACGGAAGTTATTAGTTAAAGTAAAGTATAACAGCACTGGGCGGCAACGTCAATGGCTGTTAAATTTGTTTGGGCTTTGATTGAATTTAAGAAAAAACTATTGAAACGATAAGCTAAATGTGATAAGCTATAACTGCAAAGTAAATTTTATAATTTTTTAGGTAAATATGGAGGCTTTCTATGACGACTGCACCGATCCGTTCCCTGCCCGCCGTGCGGCTGCTTGGCTGCCAGCCGGTGAGCCAGGGCCCCGTCCCTTGTTTTTACACCGCCTGCGGCATCGAGTGCCTGTTCACCGGCAGCGAGCTGGCCCTTTGCCTGGATGCAGGCTTTACCTTATATGAACCCTGGATCAGCGTGGAGCTGAACGGCGCATGGATCGCCCGGTTCCCGGTGCAGGCGGGCCGCAGCCGCGTCACCCTGTTCCGGGGCATGACCCCCGGGGTGCCCAAGCACGTCCGGGTGCTGAAGGACGTGCAGGCCATGCACGACGATCCGGACCACTTTTTGCTGATCGAGGCCCTGGCCTTTGAGGGGGGGCACGTTTTTGCCCCTGCCGGAGCCTGCGTACCGGCTGGAGTTTGTGGGCAACAGCATCACCAGCGGGGAGGGAGCCATCGGCGCAGTCTGCGAGGAGGACTGGGTCGCGCCGTTCTTCAGCGCGGTCAACCACTATGCCCGGATGACCGCCGACGCCCTCCAGGCCGAGTGGCGGATCGTGAGCCAGAGCGGCTGGGGCCTGCTGTCCAGCTGGGACAACGACCCCCGCCGCCGGGTGATGGATCACTACGACACCGTCTGCGGGCTGGCGGCCGGGCCGCACAACGAGGCGCTGGGGGCGCAGCAGCCCTACCGCTTTGACAGCTGGAAGGCCGATGCGGTGATCCTCAACCTTGGCACCAACGACGACGGCGCCATGGGCAACCCGCCCTGGACCGACCCCGAGACCGGCAGGACCTTCGCCCAGCGTCCCACCCCCGAACACCTGGCCGAGCTGGAACAGGCCGCGGTGGACGCGCTGAAAAAGGTGCGGGCCCGCAATCCGGATGCCTGGATCGTGTGGGCGTTCGGGATGCTGGGCGAGGGGCGGATGGGCCGGACGGCCAGGGCGGCTACCGTCTGATCACCGGCAACGAGATGGGAGTGCTGCTGCTGGATTACATCTGCCGCACCCGGCTCCAGACAGGCACCATGCCCAGGGACTCTGTGGCGGTGACCACCATCGTCTCCACCGACATGGCTACCCCCATCTGCGCCAAATACGGCGTGGAGCTGCGCCGCACCCTGACCGGCTTCAAGTTCATCGGCGAGCAGATCGGACTGCTGGAGGCCGCCGGCCAGAAGGAGCGCTACATCTTTGGGTTTGAGGAGAGCTACGGTTACCTGTCCGGCGCCCATGTCCGGGACAAGGACGCGGTCAACGCCGTAATGCTGGCCTGTGAAGCCGCCGCCTACTATGCAGGCAAGGGGATGAGCCTGCTGGATGCCGTCAACGCCCTGTACGACGCGTACGGCTGGTATCGCAACGCGCTGTGCAGCTTCTCCTTTGAAGGCGCTGCCGGCATGGCGGTGATGCAGTCGCTGATGGCCGGCCTGCGCAAAAATCCCCCGGCCTCCATCGCCGGACTGGCTGTGGAGTCGGTGCTGGATTACAGCGCCGGCGGCACCGGCCTGCCCGCTGCGGATGTGCTGGAATACCGCCTGGCAGGCGGGGCCAAGTTCATGGTGCGTCCCTCCGGCACCGAGCCCAAGATCAAGGTCTATCTGTCGGCCGTGGGCAAGAGCGAGGCCGAGGCAGACGCAGTGAACGAACGCCTTGCACAGGCCGCCGCCGCGATGATGCAGGGATAAAAGCCGCGCGTTGTTTTTGCGGCACGCGGACGCCCCCGTCTTTCCGTTTGGGAAAGGCGGGGGCGCTTTTTGGCGTATATGGACTTTCAGACGCATCCCGATGCTTCCCGGCAGTCGGCCAGGGCGGCCCGGTCCCGGCGGGTCACGCGCCCCTGGACGATGGGGCCCACCGTGTGCAGCACATAAGAGGCGGGCAGGTTGTAGCCGGGGGTCAGCTTGGCCCGGCCGCAGGGTTCGCAGCCGCCCTGGGCTTCCATCAGGCGGCGGCAGGCTTCCCGCAGCTGCAGACCCGCCGCCGAGTGGATGGCGTTGTCGATGCAGCCGTGGCAGGGCACGAAACAGCCCAGCAGCTGGCTGTTGGCGGCGTTGACGATGGCGTCTGCCCGCAGCCGGGTGATATCCCCCTGCCAGAGCGCCAGCCGCGGGTCGGCCGGAGCGGCGGGCAAAGCGTCTCCCTCCACCACCCCTTTGGCCTCCCGTTCGGCCGAGAGGAAGGCGTCCTGCCCTTCCAGAAAGGCCGGGTCGAGGGGCCAGGGCGGACGGACGTTCATCAGGGCCCGCAGCAGCCGGCGCTTTTCCTGCGGGCCGGCGGGGCGGGGGATGTCCTGGCGGTCGGGCCGCTCGCGCAGCAGAGCCTCCAGCAGGATGTCCAGGCGCTGCTCCTGTGTCATCGCGGCGCCCACCTCTCCACCGCCCCGACCGGGCACGCCTCAAAACAGGCGCCGCAGTGCAGGCAGTGCTCCTGCCGGATGACCGCCGGCTTTTGGGTGACGTCGATGCACCCCTGGGGGCAGTGGGCCGCACACCGCTTGCAGCCGATGCAGGCGTCGGTGACGCGGTAGCCCTTGGGCTTCGCCTGGCCCGCGCCGATGGTGTAGCTCTGGCGGAAGATGGGGCTGACCCCCAGGTTGAAATATTCGATGTCCATATCCCGGATGCGGAAAACGATACCGATCTGCCGGGTAGCCCCCGGGTAGACGTTGGCCAGGTAGGGCTGCTCCGCAAAGATGCGGTCCCGCCATGCGGCCTGCTCTGCGTCGGGCACCGGTTCGGCTGTGCCCGACAGGCGGATCATCTCTTTGTACATGGTGTAGCCCAGCACCTGCACCTTGGGGGAAGCCAGCAGCTCCCGGCAGAAGTCCTTGCCCCGGGCGGTGAAGAAATACAAGGCGTCCGGTTCATAGTGGATGGCGCTGATGTTCCGCACCTGGGGGCCGCCCGTTTCATCCACCGTGGCAAAGGCGAGCACCCCCACATAGCTCAGTTTTTTCAGACAGGTTTGCGCGTCCATCTTAGTCACTCCTTTGGCTCAATGATCCTGGTCCGCCCCGGGCGCCGGGGCTTGGGCTGGGGATAAGGCCCTTCCACATAGCCCAGTGTCACAAAGCAGCGGGCCGTATATCCTTCGGGGATGTCCCATTCCTGCATCAGGCTGCGGCCCAGTGGGGTGTCGAAGGTCTCCTCGGCCCGTGCGACGATGCAGGAGGCGATCCCCCGCTCATAGGCGGCCAGCGCCATGCTGGAGGCGCAGCAGTTCGCACCGGGAGCACTTCTCAAACTTTTCGTATACACGGTATTTGTCAAAGGCCGGGCCGGTGAACAGGCTGTACAGATCGTCGGTGAGGGCATTGCCCACCTTGCTCTCCATCCGGCGGCAGGCGTAGACCGCCCCGTCGGACAGGATGGTCATATGGCAGTTGCCGCAGTTGCAGCCGTCGTAGACGTATTCGTCGTCGGGGTAGGCCTTGGGATCAAAGATCCCTTTCTCGTACAAAAACAGCGTCCACAGGTGGTCTTTCAGGTTGAAGGTGGTCTCGCAGCCTTCCGCCTTGTATTTCTGGAATTTCTCCCAGCACAGCTCCATCATATGGCGGTACTCCGCCGGGGAGCAGCACACGTCCCGGTCCTTCTGCGACGGGCAGTAGCGTGCAAAGGCGAAGATATCGGCCTTGTTCCGGACCACCTCGTCCACCAGAGGGGGGATGTCCTGCACGTTCCAGCGTGAGACGGTGGTCATGATGGCCACATCGTCGTGGGCCCGCGGGGGGCCCGGGATCGTTATGTGAACGCCAAAGCGCGGTCACCGATGATGCAGGGAGCGGAGCGGGGGCCGTCCGCTTCCCTTTGCGGCTCCATTCTAATGCCGCTTTGCCGGACTGTAAAGTACGCACAATTTTGTGGCATAGTTACCGGGAGGTAACAAATGGACGGTTACCTGCGGGTAACTTTTTGACCGCCAGCGGCTTTTTGGCCGCCGCGCCGGTGCAAAAAATTTTTGGGAGCATTCCGGCCGGGCGGCACGGTAAAGGCGGATCGGAAAACCGCCTTTTGGGCAGGCGCATCAAAAAAGTCCCGTCCAGCCGACATGTGCGGATGGACGGGACACATACAGGGAAATTTGGCGCTGAGAGTGTGCGAGCCGCTTTGCGGCGAGTGCGCGGTTCAGCGCCAAATTTTGTCCCCAGGGGGATACCAGGGGGAAGGAATTTCTGTCCCGCGACTGCGGGCAGAAATGGGTTCCCCCTGGAGCGTGTCGTTTTTCGACACGCTGAAAAATGCCCCGCCGGCAGGGCGGGGCATTTTGGGGGTCAGGTGGCGCTGTCCAGCCCAAGGCTGACGTCCAGGGCCTGGTTGACCCGTTTTTGGTCTTCGGGGGTGATCTGCCCGGCCCGCTGGCGCAGGCGGTGCTTGTCAAGGGTGCGGATCTGCTCCAGCAGTACCACGCTGTCCTTGGCCAGGCCGGTGTCCGCCGCACGGATGTTGATGTGGGTGGGCAGGCGGGTCTTATCCAGCCGGGATGTAATGGCCGCCGCGATCACGGTGGGGCTGTGGCGGTTGCCGATCTCGTTCTGGACGATCAGCACAGGGCGGACGCCGCCCTGCTCCGAGCCGACCACAGGCGACAGGTCGGCATAGAAAACTTCTCCTCTGTGTACCTCCATGGAACTCCCTCCTTGCAGTATGGGGGGCGCGGTGCTTGGCCGCTCTATGTGCCGGCGTGCCAGCGGCCCGCAGCCCTTTGGTGGACACCAGAAGTATGCCCCGACCGGCCGCGGGTTATGCACGGGTGTTGTTCCATTCTATGCGGCGGCCCCGGTCAGTTATCGCTGCTCTCCAGCAGGCAGACCGCCATGGCCATGCCGCCGTCGTGGCTCAGCGTCAGATGGGAGGTCAGGCGGCGCTGCGCCACCCATTGGGCGGTGCGACCCGAAAACCGGTAGGCCGGCGCCCCCGAGGGCAGCCGCACGGCCTGGATCTCGGCCAGGGCAAAGGGACCGGCCAGCCCGGTGCCGGCCGCTTTCAGAAAGGCTTCCTTGGCGGCAAAGTTGGCGGCGGCGCTGGCTATCCGCCGGGCCGGCAGGCTCTCGGCCTGTTCCGACAGGCCAAGAGCCTCCCGTTCGTCCGGACCGAACACCCGCCGCGCAAAGGCCCCGCCATGGGGCCCGGTCAGGCTTTTTTCCATCCGGGGGATGGCGCACAGGTCGCATCCGATGCCGTAGATCATGATGACCTCCTTAAAACAGCGCTGCATCTGCTGTTTTTGTATCCGTTTTGTAAATATTTGCCCGTGTACTTGAAGTTTGCCCCTGATTCGTGTAGAATAAGAGGTACATGAATGCGGCGGGCCCCAGCCGCACAGCGCCTTGTTTTCACAAGGCAGAAGGGAGTGGATTGTTTATGAGTGAACCTACTGCTATTTTTTCGATCCACGATGAAAAGGACGAGCAGATCCGCGAGATATTGCAGCAGGTCTATGCTGCGCTGAAAGAAAAGGGCTATAACCCAGTCAACCAGCTGGTGGGCTATATCCTGTCGGAAGACCCCACCTACATCACCACCCACAACGGTGCGCGCTCCCTGATCCGCAAAGTGGACCGGGACGATTTGCTGCAGGCGCTGCTGCGCAGCTACCTGGGTGACTGACCCCACCGGCATCCGATCCGCCGCCCCGAGAGGGCGGTGGTTTTTTTATGTCCTAGCGCAGGGGCAAAGTAAAGATCTGGGAGGCCACCACCTCGTACTCCCAGGGGTCGCGCAGCTTTTTCAGCTGCTTTTCCAGCTTGCCTGCCCCCTCGAACAGGCCGATGGTATAGGACCAGAACCCCTTCATCCGGCTGATGGCGGCCTGGGGGCTGCCAAAGGCGGCGGTGTAGCCGGCGTACAGGTCGTTCATGTACCCCTGCAACTCCTGCCGGGAGGCAGGGGGACCGCCCCGAGCCTTGCGGAAAAGCGCCGGGTCAGCGATGAGGCCCCGGCCCGCCATCAGGCCCGACAGGCCGGGCCAGCGGGCCTGGGCGGCGGCCAGCTCCCCGGGGGAAGCCAGATCCCCGTTGTAGCACACAGGGGCTTTGCAGGCGGGCAGGGCGGCCTCAAAGGCGGCGCGGTCAGCCTGGCCCCGGTAGAGCTGGCGCATCACCCGGGGATGGATGATCAGCTCGGCGATGGGATAGCGGCCGTACACCTCCAGGATGGGGCCGAATTCCTCGGGCTTTTCCACCCCGATGCGGGTCTTGACCGAAATGGGCCCGCCCGCCTCGGAAAAGACGGTGTCCAGGAAGCGGTCCAGGGCGTCCAGATCCCGCAGCATCCCGGCCCCCTTGCCCTTGGCGGTGACGGTGCCCGAAGGACAGCCCAGGTTCAGGTTGACCTCCCGGTAGCCCATCTGCCGCAGCGCCCCGATCATCCAGGCGGCGCAGCTGCCGTCCTTTGCAAGCAGCTGGGGGATCAAAGGCGCGCCGGGGTTGGCCTGGGGCAGAAGCTCGGCCATCTTCTTTTTGACGGGCACCCGGTTTTCGGGCGGCGAGAGGAAGGGGGCGTAGTAGCGGTCGGCCCCGCCGAAATAGCGCTGATGGGCCTGCCGCCACACCAGATCGGTGAGGCCCTCCATGGGGGCTGCGTAATAGCGCATAAAATGTCTCCTTTGGGCTTATTCCTCGACACAATAGCATAAGCGGCCCCCTTTGTCAAGCGGCAGCAAAAAGCCCGCCCCGGGTGGGGCGGGCTCAGTATGCCGCAAAAGCGCCGCGCTTTAGCGGATGAAGTTTGTGAACTGAACGGGCTCCTTCTGGGGCAGGCCGTATTTCTCCTTGCCCAGGGCGATGCTCTTGATGAGGAAGGACATATTCCGCGCCAGGGTGCGCATGGTCTGTAAGCCCTCGGCGTCCTGGGCGGCCTCGCCGGGGGCGCGGCCATGGACGCTGTTCCAGTACTGGCTGGAGGCGACCGGCATCCCTGCGATGGTGAAGTATTTGTTCAGCTCGTCAAAGGTGGCGGAAAGGCCGCCCCGGCGGGCCACCACCACGCTGGCCCCTACCTTCATGCTCTTGTCAAAGCGGCAGCTGTAAAACAGGCGGTCCAGGAAAGAGATCAGGGTGCCGTTGGCCGAAGCATAATAGACCGGGGACGCGATGACCAGTCCGTCACAGGCCTCAAACTTGGGGGCCGTCTGGTTGACCAGATCGTCAAAGACGCACTTGCCCCGCGTGAAGCAGGTGCCGCAGGCGATGCAGCCCCGGATGTCCTTGCCGCCCACCTGGATGGTCTCGGTCTCGATGCCCTCCTGGGCAAAGACCTGCTCCATTTCCTTCAGGGCGATGGATGTATTGCCCCCTACCCGGGGGCTGCCGTTGATGATGAGAACGTTCATGGTTTGCACCTCTTTTTTCGGATTTGCTCAGAGAGCGGTATGGAGAACAGGCTCAGGGCCTGTTGAACGGCGGAACGGTTCCGGCCAGGTGGTCGGGATAGAGCAGGCGGATGGTCTTTTGCATGGGAGCGGCCTCCTTTGTCATAGCAGTTTGCTCTGATTGTAGCACAATGAAGCGGGAAAGGAAAGCGCGCCCGGGCCATTTTGGATATTGACAACCGGCCCCGGATATATTACAATAACAACGCCCAAGAGCTATATATTTTCCTGTTTCTGAATCAAACAGGAAGGTATATGGCTTTTTTTGATGTGTGCCTTCCCGGCGGGAGGGCGAAACGTGAAAGGAGAAAACGGAAGACCGTTTATGCAGCAGAGCTTTATGAAAACAAGACCGATCCTGCCGCTGGTGCTGTCCATGTCGCTGCCGATGGTGCTGTCCATGATGGTATCGTCGCTGTACAACATCGTGGACAGCTACTATGTGGCCCGGATCAGCGAGGACGCCATGACCGCCCTGTCGCTGGTGTATCCCGTCCAGAACCTGATCAATGCGGTGACCATCGGCTTTTCGGTGGGGGCCAACGCAGTGATCTCCTATCACCTGGGAGCCCAGGAGACCCGGAAGGCCAATGCCGCCGCCGCCCAGAGCGTGGTATGGAACGTCCTGCACGGGCTGGTGCTGACGGTGGTGTGCATCGCCGTGATGCCCGCTTTCCTGCGGATGTTCACCCAGGATGCCGCCATCGTGGATATGGGGGTGCGCTATTCCAACATCGCCTTTTTGTTCTCGGTGGTGATCGCCGCCTCCATGTCCCTGGAGAAGATCTTCCAGGCCACCGGCAGGATGCTGCTGACCATGGTGTGCATGATGTCCGGGTGCGTGGCCAACATCATCCTGGACCCGGTGCTGATCTTTGGCCTGGGACCCTTCCCGGAGATGGGCATTGAGGGCGCGGCCCTGGCCACCGGCATCGGTCAGGTGCTCAGTCTGCTCATCTATCTGGGGTGCTATATGACCCACAGGATCCCCATCCGCATCCGGCCGGGCCGGGATATGCTGGACCGCTCCATCACCAAAAGAATGTATGCGGTGGGGGTGCCTGCCACCCTGAACCTGGCCCTGCCCTCCCTGCTCATTTCCTGCCTGAACATCATCCTGGCGGGCTATTCTCAGGTATATGTGCTGGTGCTGGGGGTCTACTACAAATTACAGACCTTTTTGTATCTGCCCGCCAACGGCATCGTACAGGGGATGCGCCCCATCGTGGGCTACAACTACGGCGCCCGGGAGTATGGCCGGGTGCGCAGGATCTTCTTTACCGGCCTGGCTTTGTCGGCGGGCATCATGGTGGCGGGCACCGTCCTGTGCTGGGCGGTGCCGGGCAGCCTGATCGGGCTGTTCTCCACAAATGCCGAGACCATCGCCGCAGGCAGCACGGCGCTGCGGATCATCAGCATCGGGTTCATCATCTCGTCGGTGTCGGTGATCTCCTGCGGCGCCCTGGAAGGCCTGGGGATGGGCGGTCCCTCCCTCCTCATCTCCCTGCTGCGGTATGCGGTGCTCATCATCCCGGCGGCCTTCCTGCTCAGCCGGGTGCTGGGAGCCAGCGGCGTCTGGCACGCCTTCTGGGTCACCGAGGCGGTAGCCGCAGCGGTCAGCTGGAGCATCTGCCGCAGGAAAGTCTTTTCCGGGCAGACCATGGAAAACACCGAAACCTGAACCTGTTTCATACGCTGAAAGCCAGACCCGCCGGGTCTGGCCCAGACTGTCGAAAAAGTCCCGTCCAGCCGACATGTGCGGATGGATGGGACACATACAGGGAAATTTAACGCAGAGAGTGTGCGAGCCGCCTTGCGGCGAGTGCGCGGTTCTGCGCTAAATTTTGTCCCCAGGGGGATATTAGGGGGAAGGAATTTCTGACCCGCGTATGCGGGCAGAAATGGGTTCCCCCTAAAGCGTGGCGCTTTTGCGACACGCTCAGCCAGACCCGCCGGGCCTGGCTTGTTTTTATGCGTGCAGATGGGCGGAGAAGAACGCCTCCATCTTGTCAAAGGGGATGACATCCAGATTGTCGTACAGATCGATGTGAGACGCGCCGGGGACGATCAGCAGTTCCTTGTTGGCCGTGTAGGCATTGCCCTTGACCATGTTGGCAAAGGCGTCCCGGCCAAAGTAGCAGGAGTGCGCCTTTTCCCCGTGGATGACCAGCACCGCGCTGCGGATCTCGTTGGCGTATTGCAGGATGGGCTGGTTGATAAAGGACATACAGCCGGTGACGTTCCAGCCGCCGTTGGAGTTGAGGGACCGGGGATGGTAGCCCCGGGGGGTCTTGTAGTAGGTGTGGTAGTCCTTCACAAAGGCGGGGGCATCCTCGGGCAGAGGGTCCGCCACGCCGCCGCCCAGGGCATAGCTGCCGCTTTGGTAGTCCTGTGTGCGCTGGCGGTTGAGGGCCTCCCGCTTGGCGTGGCGGTCGGCTTCGCTGTCCTCGGCGTCAAAATAACCTTTGGCGTTCACCCGCGTCATGTCATACATGGTGGAGGCCACGGTGGCCTTGATCCGGGTGTCCAGGGCGGCGGCGTTCAGGGCCATGCCGCCCCAGCCGCAGATGCCGATGATGCCGATTTTGTCGGGGTCCACGTTGTCCTGCACCGACAAAAAGTCCACGGCAGCCTGGAAGTCCTCGGTGTTGATGTCGGGGGAGGCCATATACCGGGGCTGGCCGCCGCTCTCCCCGGTGAAAGAGGGATCAAAGGCAAGGGTCAGAAAGCCCCGCTCGGCCATGGTCTGGGCATACAGACCAGAGGCCTGCTCTTTGACGGCGCCAAAGGGCCCGCAGACCGCGATGGCGGGCAGCCTGCCCTGGGCGTCTTTGGGCTGGTAGAGGTCGGCGGCCAGGGTGATGCCGTACCGGTTGTGGAAGGTCACCTTCCGGTGGTCCACCTTGGCGCTTTGGGGAAAGGTCTTGTCCCATTCTTCGGTCAGGTGCAGCTTTTCTTCTGTCATAGCAAAAACCTCCGTTTCATGCGTCCTCTTTGTGCAGGATATAGACCAGGTGGTCCAGACAGTCGATCTGGTATTCCAGCTGGTGCAGCGCCTCCAGGAGGGCGGCCTTGTGCCGCGCCAGCAGCCTGTATTGCCGGCAGCGGCAGCCCCTCTGCTCCAGCTGGAAAAACTGTTCGATCAGCTCCCGGCTGCAGCCCGCGTCGGTCAGGTTCCGCTCCAGGCGAAAGGCCCGGTCCTCTGTGATGGCTTTCATCTGCCATGCCTCCTTCAGAATATGTCCGGGAAGCACCCCGCTGGGTCTATTGTAGGCCAAGGGGAACGAAATAGCAAATACTTGCTTTTTATTGCAAGAAATGCTTGGCAGGCATACCAGATCGGGTGTATACTGGATCTGAACATCAGCAAAGGAGGGCGCATAACATGGAGATACGGACGCTGCGCTATTTTCTGGCGGTGGCCCGGGAGGGCAGCATCACCCGGGCCGCCAATTACCTGCACCTGACCCAGCCCACCCTGTCCCGGCAGATCCAGGACCTGGAGGACAGCCTGGGGCACCCCCTGCTGATACGCCGCAGCCACCGGGTGGATCTGACCCCCGAGGGGATGCTGCTGCGCAAGCGGGCTGAGGAGATCGTGGCCATGGTGGACAAGACCGAGGCCGAGTTCACCGCGATGGAGGACACCGTCAGCGGGGATGTGTACATCGGGGGCGGGGAGAGCCAGGCCATCCGCCTCATCGCCGGGGTGATCGACGGGCTGCGGGCCGAATACCCCGGCATCCGCTTCCACCTGCACAGCGGCAACGCCCAGGATGTGACCGACCGGCTGGACAAGGGCCTGCTGGATTTCAGCATCCTGATCCAGCCCGCCAACATCGACAAATACGACTGCCTCGACCTGCCCGCCCAGGACGTGTGGGGGGTGGCGCTTCCCAAGACCCATCCGCTGGCCGCCAAGCCCAGCCTCGAAAAGCAGGACCTGCTGGGCCTGCCTTTGCTGCTGTCCAGCCAGGCCATCAGCCCCCAGCCGGGGGGCAACGCCTTTTTGGAGTGGTTCGGGGAGGATTTTGACAAGCTGGAGGTGGCCGCCACCTACAACCTGTTCTACAACGCCTCGATCCTGGTGGAGGCGGGGGTGGGCTGCGCCGTCACCCTGGAAGGGCTGGCCAATACCTCCTGTGAAAGCGACCTGTGCTTTCGGCCCCTGCAGCCGCGGCTTGCCGCAGGGCTGAATGTGGTGTGGAAGAAATACCAGGTGTTTTCCCCGGCGGCCGAGCTGTTTCTGGAGCGGCTGCGCCAGGCCGCAGAAGGATAAAAAAAGGCCGGAGCCTCTAAAAGGGCTCCGGCTTTTTGTGCACCGCTAAGGGATCATACCTTGCGGGCGTCGGGCTGACTTTTGCGGAAGGGCACCAGGCCGGTGCGGTTGAGAGCCAGCATCACAACAGGGATCAGGATGAGCTGTACGATGATGCCCGGGATGGCGTTGAGGAAGGCGCTGGCCATAAAGACCTGCATGGTCAGGCTGCTGCCGGTGGCGCCCAGCAGCACCGCCTGCACTACGCCCCACACGGCCCGGCCTGCCAGCATGGCGGCGATGAGGCAGCGGTAGAGGGCGCGGACGCACTGCCAGCGGGACCGGCTGTACAGCAGGCCCACCACCAGGCCGTAGGTCAGCAGCTCAAAGGCCATGGAAGTGGCGGTGGGGAACAGGGGCGGCATACCAAACAGCACCGACCGCAGCAGGGGCACCACAAAGCCCACAGCCGCGCCGTACTGCCAGCCGCAGATCAGCCCGCACAGAAAGACAGGCAGGTGCATGGGCAGCAGCATACTGCCGATCTGGGGGATCTGCCCGGTAAAGAAGGGCAGCACGAGGCCCAGTGCCAGGAACAGGGCGGCAAGGGTCAGGTTTTTGATCTTGGTGTGCATAGACATTCTCTCCTCGCTAAGCTGGTTGGATCGGGGGCAGGTGCCGGAGCTATTGTACCAGAGCCGCCGCCCGCAGGCAACCCGTTTTTTTCAACGCAACTATAACACAGGGCAGACCAAAAAACAAATACTTCCTTAGAATATGCAGCCATGCGGTTTGCGTATATCTCCGCCCGCCGTTACCTGCGCCGCAGCGCAAACCACGCCTCGGCGTACCCCGCCAGGTGGGGGATCAGCTGCTTGATCTCCAGGCCAGTGGTGTTGATGCACAGGTGGTAGCCTGTCTTGTCGCCCCAGCGCATATCGGAGAACATACTATGGTACTGGGCCCGGCGGGCGTCCACCCGTTTGATCTCCCGCTCCAGCTGGCGGGGGGAGGACAGGCGGCCGGCCTCCTCATACTGCTGGCAGCGCGCCACCTTGTGATCCATGTCCGCGTAGACGAACAGCTTGAGGGGGTCGTCGCCGCTCAGGATGACGTCGGCGGCCCGGCCCACGATGACGCAGTCGGAGGCTGCGGCCAGCTCTTTGAGCAGCTTCTGCTTTTCCACCAGGATATCCACCTGCTGTTTATACAGGGAAGGGCTGGAGATGGTGCGTCCAAAGTGGAGCGGGATGCTGGTGAGGATGCCGTTGCCGATGGCGCGGGCGACGTAGCCCTGGTCCAGGTTCATCTGCCGGGCCAGGCCCGCCTCGATCTCGCTGTCGTAGTAGGCGCAGCCTAAAGTGTCGGCCAGCCGTTTGCCGACCTCCCGCCCGCCGCTGCCAAACTCGCGGCTGATGGTGATGATGCGATTCATACGCTTTGCCTCCTCGGATGGCTCAAAGGGTTGGATGACGTTCACGATGCGTCGGGCTGGTGCAGGCTGGACCAGTTCAGGCGCAAAGTCAGCAGGGCCAGCGCCGCCGCCAGCAGGGCGGTAGCGGGGAAGTTGATCCACAGGCCGTCCAGACCCAAAGGCCACAGGACGACCAGCAGGATCACCGGGAAGATCAGGGCTGTGGACACCGAGATGATGGAGGCCGCCAGGGATTTTTCTACCGCCAGCATATAGCTCTGGGTGGCGAAGGACAGCCAACGGGTCAGGTAGGTCAGGCTGAACACCTGCAGTGCCCCCACCGACAGGGCCAGGGCGTCTCCTTCAGCCCCGGTGATGAACAGATGGGTGATCTGGACCGGGAACAGCCGGATGACCACCACCGACAACAGGGAGATGACGGCCGCCGCCGTGAAGCAGCATTTCTCGATGGCCCGCACCCGGGAGTATTTCCGGGCGCCCCAGTTGTAGCCCACGGCGGGCTGCAGCGAGTCGCACATACCGTACATCAGGGGCTGGATGAAGCCGTCCACATACATCAGCACGCCGTACACCGACACCGCCAGCTCGCCTCCCAGGCGCACCAGGAAAAGATTCATCAGGATGGAGGTCAGACGTCCGGCGATGTTGTTCAAAAAGCTGGGGCTGCCGCAGGCGATGATCTGCCGCAGCAGGTCCAGGTCGAACCGGGGTTTGCAGAAGTGCAGCAGGGCTTTGCCCCGCACAAAGGGGATGAAGGCCAGCAGCACGCAGATGAACATACCCAGCGAGGAGCCCAGGGCCGCGGCCCAGATGCCCCAGCCGAACACGCCCAAAAACAGGAATTCAAAGCCGACGCACAGCACCGACATCAGGATGTTGAGCGCCATGCTGCCCCGGATATATCCCGAGATGCGCAGGTAGTTGTCCACAGCGTACAGGATGGTGGTGAAGGGAGAACACAGCGCGTAGGTGCGCAGGTATTGCACCGCCTGGGCGGCAAACTCGCCCTCTGCCCCCATCATCCCGATCAGGAAGGGGGCGGCCGCGAACATGACCGCGCCGATCACCGCGCCGGCCCCCACGATCAAAAAGCAGGCGCAGGTGAAGATATTGTTGGCTTTCTGCCGTTCATTCTGGCCCAGGGCCACCGAAATGGGCACGGACGAGCCCACACCCACCAGGTCGGCCAGGGAAAAATTGATGATGACAAAGGGCATGGCCAGGTTGAGGGCGGCAAACGAGGTGGAGTCCAGAAAATTGCCCACCAAAATGCCGTCGATCAGCTGGTACAGCGAGGAGGCCAGCATGCCCACCGCGCCCGGAAGGGAGGCGATGAAGAACAGTTTCAGGGGCGGCGTTTTGGAAAACAGTGCGGTAGAATCCATAAAAAGCGAAAAGTCTCCTTTCTCCTGTGGGCCCGCAGCGGAGCGCTCTGCAAAAAAAGCGCCCGGCCATTGCAACAACGTAACAACAACCGAGCGCACTCGTCATCTTATCCGATCAGGGATGCGGCATCCCTCTTGTGTATTGCGATACACGATCCTCCGATGGAGCCATATTCTGTTTGGATGCAGCGGGGCGTATCTGTGTGCCGGCAGGCGCGCCAAACGGGCCGTCCGGGGCAAAATCGGACCATACCGGGAACATTTCAGATCCACGCCGGGACCATTATAGCAGAGGCGGCCGGCAAAAGTCAAGCGCGGCGGGATGCGGCAAACGGGAGGGGCGCCCGTCTGGCGTTTTTGGGCCCGGTATGCTATTATAATAGAATCGGGCGCGGCGCGCCGCGCATCTTTCTTTATTTGAGCAGAGGGGTAATGACAATGTCGATCGAGCGTGTAAGAGACTATTTCAAGACCTATGGCATGGATGGGCGCATTCTGGAGTTCGATGTCTCCAGCGCCACGGTGGAGCTGGCCGCCCAGGCGCTGGGGTGCGAGGGCTGCCGCATCGCCAAGACCCTGTCCTTCATGGTGGACGGCGGACCCATCCTGATCGTGGCCGCCGGCGACGCCAAGGTGGACAACCACAAATACAAGCAGCAGTTTGGCACCAAGGCCAAGATGCTGACCGCCGACGAGGCCGCCCAGCTGGTGGGCCACGCGGTGGGCGGGGTGTGCCCCTTTGGTGTCAACCCGGGGGTCAAGGTATACCTGGATGAATCCCTCAAGCGGTTCGAGACGGTGTTCCCGGCGGCGGGCAGCAGCAATTCGGCCATCGAGCTGACCATCCCCGAGCTGGAGCGGTACTCCGGCTGCACTGCCTGGGTGGACGTCTGCAAGAACTGGCAGCCCGCAGAGGGCTGATAAGAGAGGAGGGGGCCCTATGGTCACGGTGACATTGCTGGGCACGGCGGCTACCATGCCGCTGCCCCAGCGCGCCCTGACGGCGGCGCTGCTGTCCTGGCAGGGGCACAGCCTGCTGTTCGACTGCGGCGAGGGCACCCAGGCCGCCGCCATGCGGGCGGGTGTGGGGCTGTCCCGGTTGGAGGCCATCTGCCTGACCCACTACCACGGGGACCATGTGTTCGGGCTGCCCGGCCTGCTGCAGACCATCGGCTGTCAGGGGCGCACCCGGCCTTTGCTGCTGACCGGCCCCCGGGGTCTGGAGCAGTTCTGGTCCGTCATGCGGGTGCTGGCGGGGCCGCTGCCCTACCAGGTGCTGCCGGCCGAGATGGGGTCCGATGGGCTGTGGTTCGAGGGCGGGGCCGAAGTGCGCGCCATCCCCACCCGGCACCGGGTGCCCAGCCAGGGATACCAGTTCCTGCTGCCCCGGGCGGGCCGGTTCGACCCTGCAAGAGCCAGGGCCCTGGGGGTGCCGCTGAAATACTGGAAGCAGCTGCAGCAGGGGAAAGCGGTGCAGCTGCCCGGAGGCCCTGTGGTCCCCCAGCAGGTCTGCGGACCCGTCCGGCGGGGGATCAAGGTGGTGTTCTCAGGGGACACCGCCCCCTGCCCTGCCCTGGAGGCCGCCGCCCGGGACGCCGACCTGCTGATCTGCGATGCCACCTATGCGGAGGACGAGCTGGCCTCCGAGGCCGCCAGATATGGCCACAGCACCTTCCGCCAGAGTGCGGAGCTGGCCGTCCGGGCGGGGGTGCGGCGGCTGTGGCTGGCCCACTATTCCCCCCGCATCGAGGACCCGGAGGCCTTCCTGCCCCTGGTGCAGTCCATCTGCCCGGCGGCGGAGTGCGGCCTGGACGGCAAGAGCATCACCCTGCGCTTTGAGGAGGCGGAGCCATGACCCTTTGGATCGACCCCGGGGCAGGGCAGGTGCTGGAGGTCCTGCGCCGGGCCGGCCACAAGGCGTACCTGGTGGGGGGCTGCGTGCGGGACAGCCTGGCAGGCCGCACCCCCCAGGACTGGGACATCTGCACCAGCGCCCGGCCCCGCCAGACCATGGAGCTGTTCGGGACGGAGCGGTGCATCCCCACCGGGCTGCAGCACGGCACCGTCACCGTCAGGCAGGGGGAGGGCCTGTACGAAGTGACCACCTTCCGGGTGGAGGAGGGCTATTCCGACGGGCGGCACCCCGACCGCGTGTCCTTTGTGGGGGAGGTGGAGGCGGATCTGGCCCGCCGGGATTTTACCATCAACGCCATGGCCTATGCCCCCGGTGAAGGTCTGATCGATCCCTTTGGGGGCCGGGAGGACCTGCTGGTGCGCCGGCTGGTGCGGGCGGTGGGGGACCCGGTCCGCCGCTTTGAGGAGGACGGGCTGCGCATCCTGCGGCTGTACCGCTTTGGCGCCCGGGAGCAGCTTGCCGTCGAACCCGCCACCGGCGCAGCCGCCATAGCGGAGCGGGCCCGGCTGGACTGCGTCTCGGCCGAGCGGATCTGGCAGGAGCTGTACAAGCTGCTGGCGGCCCCGCGGCCCGGCTCCTGGATGCCCCCCGAGATTCTGGGACAGGTGCTGCCCTGGCTGGACACGGCGGGGCAGCCGGCCCGCTATGCCGCCTCGCTGGCGGTGGTGGACGCCCTGCCCCCCGACCCTCTGGTCCGTCTGGCGGCTCTGCTGGCTCCCGCCGGCCCCGGGGCTGCGCGGCAGGCGGTGAACGCCCTGCGGTGCTCCCGGGCCCAGGGGGAGGAGGTGTGTGCCCTGGCGGCAGACAGCGCCCTGCCTCTGACCGGTGAACCGCTCCGCCTCCAGGCTCGCCGCCTGCTGGCCCGGATGGACGCACGGCGGGCCGGCCGGCTGCTGGCGCTGCGCCGGGGACAGACCGGGGACGAGGGCTTTGCCCGTCTGGCCGGGGAGGTGCGCCGTCTGGAACAGGAAGGGGCCTGCTGCCGTGTGGGGCAGCTGGCGGTGAACGGCAAAGACCTGCTGGCTTTGGGGGTCCGGCCGGGGCCCGGGGTGGGCCGTCTGCTGGAAGCCGCCCTGCAGCAGGTGATCGAGGAAAAACTGCCCAACCAGCACGACCCGCTGCTGGGATGGCTGAAGGAGAACCTATGACGACAGATACTGCAAGAGAACAATATTCCCGCACCCGGCTGCTGCTGGGGCAGCAGGGCATCGACCGCCTGCGTGCCGCCCGCGTGGCGGTGTTCGGGGTGGGCGGCGTGGGCGGCTATGTGGTGGAAGCCCTGGCCCGCAGCGGCGTGGGCGCGCTGGACCTGATCGACGACGACAAGGTCTGCCTGTCCAACCTCAACCGCCAGATCATCGCCACCCACTCCACCCTGGGACAGTACAAGGTGGACGCCGCCGCCGCCCGGGTCCGGGACATCGACCCGGATATCCAGGTGCGCACCTACAAGATCTTTTACACCCCCGAGACGGCGGACCAGTTCGATTTTTCCCAGTACAGCTATGTGGTGGACGCCATCGACACGGTGAGCGGCAAACTGGCCCTGGTGATGCAGGCCAGGGCGGCCGGGGTGCCGGTCATCTGTTCGATGGGGGCGGGCAACAAGCTGGACCCCACCCGCTTTGAGGTGGCAGATCTGTACGAGACGTCGGTGTGCCCCCTGGCGCGTGTGATGCGCGCCGAATGCCGCAAGCGGGGCATCGACCATCTGAAGGTGGTCTATTCCAAAGAACCGCCCATGGCCCCCCGCCCGGAGGAGGCGATGCCCGCCGGGACGCCGGACAGCAGCCCGGCCCGGCCCGGCGCGCCCAAAAAGAGGGCGCCCGGCTCCAATGCCTTTGTGCCCTCGGCGGCGGGGCTGATCATCGCCGGACAGGTGGTCTGCGACCTGACCGGCTGCCGCAACGACTGACACTGTGAGGATAGCATGAAATACAAGATCTTATCCAGCGACTACGACAACACCCTTGTCCCCTTCGGGGAAAAGCGCCCCCGTCCCGCAGTGGAGGCGGCCGTGCGGAAGATGCAGGCCGCAGGGGGCAAGTTCGTCCTCAGCACCGGGCGGGCCTGGCCCGCCGTCAGAAACCCGGGCCAGCTGGGGGCCATCCGCTTTGACTACGCCATCACCTGCAACGGCGCCTATGTGGTGGACCGCAGCGGCGCCGCCGTCTATGAGCGCCCCCTCACCAACGAGGAGATGTACGCGCTGGTGGACTTCTGCGAGGATTACGACTACCTGCTGCAATTCAACTTCCGGGATGGGTACTATGCCTACTGCGGCTATGAGGCCCTGCGCAGCCGCTACGAACAGATGGGCAGCCCGGGGCTGGCCTGTGTGGACGGGGAAGACCAGGACCGCCACCTGATCGATATGCCCCACGCGGCCTTCATGGTCTGTCCGGAGGAGGCGGTGGAGGCCTTCCAGCGCAAATATGGCCACCTGAAGCTGCACATGATGCGGGTGGGCGGCCGGAACGCCAACGGCTGGTGCTGCTACGATGTGGTGCGGGACGGCGTCGATAAAGGGGCGGGCCTTGCCAGCCTCTGCGCCGCCATGGGCCTGTCCCTGGACGAGGCGGTGGCCGCCGGGGATTCGGACAACGACATCGGGATGCTGCAGGCCGCAGGGCTGGGCTGCTGTATGGCCAACGGCAGCCCCGCAGCCCTGGCCGCCGCCGACCGCGTCATCGGGGATGTGCGGGAGGACGGCCTGGCCGCCCTGATCGAGGAGCTGTGGTTCGACGGACCGCGGGCGGAGCCTTCCGGCTGCGACCTGGGTTCGGCCTGGGGAGGGGTGTTCCGCCCGTGAGCTTCGCCCCTGTGTATGGCCCGCAAAGCCGGGCGCTGATCCTGGGCAGCTGGCCCAGCCCCAAAAGCTGGGAGATGGGGTTCTATTACGGCCACCCCCAGAACCGGTTCTGGCCACTGCTGGCCGCCCTGACCGGCGAGCCGGCGCCCCGGCGGGAGGACGTTGAGGCCAAGCGCGGCATCATCCTGCGCCACGGCCTGGCCCTGTGGGATGTGCTGGCCAGCTGCACCATCCAGGGCGCGTCGGATGCTTCCATCCGGGACGCCGTCCCCGAGGATATCGCGGCCCTGCTGGCCCGCGCCCCCATCCGGGCGGTGTTCTGCAACGGGGCCCAGGCCCACAGGCTGTATGTCCGGTATATGCAGCCGGTCAGCGGCATACCGGCGGCGCGCCTGCCCAGCACAAGCCCCGCCAACGCCGCCTGGAGCCTTGCCCGGCTGCGGGAGGCCTGGGGGGAGGCTCTGGGCCTGTACCTTTTGTAAGGGCTGTGTAAAATCATTTCCAACCTGTAAAATCTTTGCCCAAGGCCTTGCGTTTTTGCCAAAAGGCTTTATTATGGTATTGACAGGGCTTTTTTGCCCCAAAGGAGATAGGACCATGAGTAAGATCATCCGCACCGAAAAGCCCAGCGTCCTGCCATTTTATGCGGCGGCTGCGGCGGGGCTGGTGCTCAGCGCGCTGCTGCCGGTGTACAAACTGTGGGCATTGGCGGTGGCGCTGGCCGGCGCAGCGGCCGTGTTCCTGGCGGCCAGGCGGGTCTGTCCGCCCCAGGTCATCCTGCGGGAGGTCCCCTTCCACACCGGCAGCGGGGACGTGGACCAGATGCTGGCTGACATCCAGCAGAAGCTGGACACCCTCCACGCCCTCAACGACGCGCTGCCCGACCCGGAGCTGTCCGCCGCCATGGACCGGATGGAAAAGGCGGGCCGCTCCATCATCGAGGTGGTGGAGGCCGCCCCCGCCAAGGCCAAGCAGGTGCGCCGCTTCGCCAACTATTACCTGCCTGACGCGGTGCATGTGCTGGAGCAGTACGCCGCCATGGCCCGCCAGGGGGTGCGGGGCGAAAACGCCGCTGCCGTCCGGGCGCAGGTGGAAAAGAACGTGGGCACCATTGCCACCGCCTTTGAAAACCAGCTGGACGCCCTCTATGCCTCGGAGAGCATGGACCTGTCGGCGGACCTGGCGGTGCTGGAGACTCTGATGAAGAACCAGGGCCTGTAAAGGGCCTGACCTGCGGTATGAACATTGAGAAAGGACGAATCTTGTATGGCAGACAACAACACTTTGAACTTTGACTTCGACGCCCCCGCCACCCCCTCCCTGACGCTGGACCCCGCGGCCGACCTGGCCGTCCCCCAGGAGGAACAGCAGCAGCCGGCCCAGCCTCCCCAGCAGGAGGTGCGCCTGACCCCCGAGGAGCAGAAGATGGTGGACGACTTCGCCGAGAAGATCGACATCACCAACAGCCAGCAGGTGCTGCAATACGGCGCGGCCAGCCAGAAGAAGATCGGCGACTTCTCGGAGGCGGCGCTGGCCAAGGTGTCCACCAAAGACCTGGGCGAGGTGGGGGAGATGATCACCGACCTGATCGGCGAGCTGAAGAGCTTCGACGCCGCCGAGGAGGAAAAGGGGATCTTTGGCTTCTTCAAGAAAAAGTCCAACCAGCTGGACCAGCTCAAGACCAAGTACAACAAGGCCGAGACCAACGTGGAGAACATCCAGGCCATGCTGGAGGGCCACCAGGTGCAGCTGCTCAAGGACATCGCCATGCTGGACAAGATGTACGAGCTGAACATGGCCTATTTCAAAGAGCTGTCCATGTATATCCTGGCAGGCAAGAAAAAGCTGGAGCAGGTGCGGGCCCAGGAGCTGCAGCAGGCCATGGACAAGGCCAAACGCAGCGGCCTGCCCGAGGACGCCCAGGCGGCCCGGGACCTGGCCGATCAGTGCGAGCGGTTTGAGAAAAAGCTCTATGATCTGGAGCTGACCCGCAACATCAGCCTGCAGATGGGCCCCCAGATCCGGCTGCTGCAAAACAACAACACCATGATGGCCGAGAAAATCCAGTCCACCATCGTCAACACCATCCCCCTGTGGAAGAACCAGATGGTGCTGGCTCTGGGCCTGGCCCACAGCCAGCGGGCCATGGAGGCCGAGCGGGCGGTGACCAACATGACCAACGACCTGCTGAAGAAAAACGCCGAGGCCCTCAAGATGGGCACCATCGAGACGGCCCGGGAGTCCCAGCGCGGCGTGGTGGATATCGAGACGCTGCAGCAGACCAACAAGAGCCTCATCGAGACGCTGGACGAGCTGAACAAGATCCAGACCGAGGGCCGGGCCAAGCGCCAGGCGGCCCAGCAGGAGCTGACCCGCATCGAGGACGAACTGAAACAAAAGATGATGGAGATCCGCGGCTGATATGGCAAATGCAGATTTTGAACCCGGACGTCAGACCCCCGGCGGTTTTGACGCTTCCAGTTACCGCAGCGCCCCCCGGGAGGCTGCGGCCCCGGCTCTGACCCCTTTGCAGAAAAAACTGGCCAAAATGGAAAAGGCCCTGCCTGCCCCTCTGCGCACCCGGGCCGTCGCCCTGGTGCTGGCAGTGGCGGTGCTGGCAGGGGCCGCGGCGGGCCTGGGCGGCGTCAAGCTGCGGGGCCGCTACCATGAAGCCAGAAGCTGGTACACGGTGGGCGCGCCGGGCGACAACGGCTACAACCTGAACGACGAACTGTCCGAGCGGGCCAACACCGCCGCCAACGTCATCACCAGCGCCCTCAACACCCCCGGCCTGGGGGCGGAGAGCAGCGCGGTGACGGCGGCCCAGGTGGCCCTGGACGGATTTACCGCCTGCCAGGAGGCTCTGGACAGCGGCGGCGCCGGGATGTCCGAGATGTATCGGGCCAACGAGGCGCTGGGCAGTGCCATCGACCTGCTGTACGGGGAGATGCAGGCCCTGGCCGACGACCCCCTGAACATGGGGGCGGTGGGCACCCAGTACGGCCTGTTCAACAGTGCCGGCACCATCCTGGGCAGCCTGCACTACAACCAGGCCGTGATGGACTATCAAAATGAAACCGGCGGGCCCTGGGCCAGTGTGCTCAAGGGGCTGTTCGGTGTGGATGAGATCGAGGTGTTCGGATGAAAAAACTCCTGCAAAAGCCCGCTGCATGGGGCCTGGCCCTGGTGCTGGCGGCAGGGGCGGCGGCGCCTGCCGGTGCCGCCGTCAGCCTGCCTGACCTGCCGGCGGACCAGTGTGTGGTGGACGCGGCCAATGTGCTGTCGGATGACACCGCCGCGTACATCGACCAGCTCAACGGCCAGCTGGAAGCCAGCTGCCAGGGGGCTCAGATCGGGGTGCTGACGGTGGACTACACCGGCAGCGCCACCACCGAGGAATACGCCCTGGAGGCCTTCAATACCTGGGGCGTCGGGGATCAGGACCAGGATAACGGCATCCTTCTGCTGCTGGTGATGGAGTCCCCCCTTTACGCCGACGGCGACTATTACCTCACCTACGGGGACGGCTTCCGCAACACCACGGTGGAGCGGCAGGCCAGCCCTCTGGCCCAGACCATGGAGAGCGACTTTGCCGCCAAAGATTACGACGGCGCGGTCCAAACCTGCGCTGCGGCGGTGGCTGACGCCGTCGCGGATGTGTACGGGGTCAGCCTGACCGGGGACGGCAGCGCCCCCGCCCCCGAACCGGACCTGCTGACCCGAGTCTCGGAGGCCTTTGGGGCGATCGTGCTCGGCTTTATCTTTCTGCTGGCGGTGATCATGGTGGCCCGCAGCGTGATGGGGAATTTCTTCCCCTTCTGCTTCGGCTGGTGCCTGGGCAGCAACTTCCGCGGGCCCCGGCCGCCCAGAGGGCCCCGGCCGCCCCGGGGAGGCGGCTTCGGCGGCATGGGCGGAGGCAGTTTTGGCGGCGGCTTTGGCCGTGGAGGTTTCGGCGGCGGCGGCTTCGGAGGAGGCAGCTTTGGCGGCGGAGGCTTCGGCGGTATGGGCGGCGGTTCCAGCCATGGCGGCGGCGGTGGCCGCGGCCGCTGACCTGCGATCCAAAAGACAGAAAAAGGCCCTGGCGCTGCATCGAGCGCCGGGGCCTTTAGCGTGTCGCAAAAGCGACACGCTTTAGGGGGAACCCATTTCTGCCCGCAGTCGCGGGCCAGAAATTCCTTCCCCTTGGCTCTCTTGCGCTTAGCCGATTTTCGCAACGCGCCATAGTAGGCGCTTGCGAAAACCGGAGCGCTGCGCCAGCCGCACCTTCGCTGTTTCGTCCGCAGGACGCGCTCGGCGCGGCTGCCCCCTGGGGACAAAATTTGGCACTGAACCATGCACTCGGCCTTGCGGCCTCGCACACTCTCAGTGCCAAATTTCCCTGTAGGTGTCCCGACCGTATGCGCATGTCATCCGGTCGGGACTTTTTGAAAAATTTGATTGCCGGGATTATTTGGTGCCGTAGATGCGGTCGCCTGCGTCGCCCAGGCCGGGCACGATGTAGCCCTTCTGGTCGAGGCACTCATCCAGAGCGCCCAGGTAGATCTGAACGTCGGGGTGGGCGGTGCGCAGCGCTTCCACGCCCTCGGGGGCGCCGATCAGGCCGATGAACTTGATGTGCTTGGCGCCCCGCTTCTTGATCATGGTGATGGCGTCCACGGCGCTGCCGCCGGTGGCCAGCATGGGGTCCAGGACCAGCACGTCCCGCTCATCGATGTCGGAGGGCAGCTTGCAGAAATATTCCACGGGCTGCAGGGTCTCCTCGTTGCGGTAAAGGCCGATGAAGCCCACCTTGGCGGCGGGGATCAGGGTCAGCATACCGTCCAGCATGCCCATGCCGGCCCGCAGGATGGGTACCAGGGCCAGTTTGCGGCCGGCCAGGACCTTGGTCTTGGCCATGGTGATGGGGGTCTCGATCTGGACCTCCTCCAGGGGCAGATCCCGGGTGGCCTCGTAGCACAGCAGGGTGGCGATCTCGCCCACCAGGTCACGGAACTCCTTGGTACCGGTCTGCTTGTTGCGCAGCAGGCTGATCTTGTGCTGCAGCAGGGGGTGCTCAACGATCATGGGGTTCATAACTACACGCTCCTTTGAAGGTTTTGATACTGGGTCAGCGCTGCTCCAGCGCCATCAGCTTCTCGATCCGTCCGGTGTGCCGCCCGCCCTCAAAGGGGGTGGCCAGGAACAGGTCCACCAGCTGGCAGGCCAGGCCGGGACCCACCACACGGCCGCCCATGCACAGGGCGTTGGCGTCGTTGTGGCGGCGGGTATACTCGCAGCTGAAGCTGTCCGAGCAGCAGCAGGCGCGGATGCCCTTGATCTTGTTGGCGGCCATGCTGATGCCCACGCCGGTGCCGCAGAACAACAGGGCTTTGTCGCACCGGCCCGAGACGACGGCGTCGCAGGCGGGCACCGCCATGTCGGGATAGTCCACGCTGGCGGTGCTGTGGGTGCCAAAATCGATGTAGGGGATGCCGGCCTCCTCCAGATGGGCGCGGACGGCTTCCTTCAGTTCAAAGCCGCCATGGTCGGCGGCCAACGCGATGGGTTTTGCCATGAAGATACCTCACTCACTCTTTTCGGTTTGGGCGGCCAGACGCTCTGCGCGTTCCCGTTCGGCCTGGCTCAGCCGGTGATAGTCGGGCAGCAGGGCCTCGGGGGAGACGGCCAGGCCGGCATCGGCCATCCGCCGTGCAGCCAGGGCCACTCCCACGGCGTGCCCGCCCCGCAGCGCGGGGGGCATGGGCAGGACGCCTTCCACCTCACTGTACATATTATAGCACAGATAGGCCCCATCACCAACAAAAAACAGGGGCTTTTTGCAGCTTTTTACAAAATCCTCCAGCGAGGCGGCGGCCCGGGCCTCGTCCTCCAACAGACGGGCGTGGGTGGCAAGGTCGAAGGCGGCGGCGTACACCTGCCCCCGCCGGGCGTCCAGGGCGCACAGCACCGTCCCTGTGCCGACGTGGCTGGCGGCCAGGGCCTCCAGGGTGGAGACGGGCGCGCAGGGGACGCTGCCGGGGAAGGCCAGCCCTTTGACGGCAGCCAGTCCGATCCGCAGCCCGGTAAAGCTGCCCGGCCCCGCATTGACCCCGTACAGGCCGATGTCGGCGCAGGTGAGGCCGCAGGTGCGCAGGGCGGTGTCGATCATGGGCAGCAGGGTCTCGCTGTGGGTCAGCCCCCCGTCCAGATAGACCTCGTACAGAAGGCGGTCATCCCGCATCAGGGCCACGCCGGCGGTCTTGCCCGCCGTATCAACGCCAAGGACGATCATAGCTGCACCCCCTCGATGGTGATCCTGCGGGTGGTGGGGTCCACCGTCCGGATGTCCACCCGGATGGGATCTTCCTGGTCCAGCAGGGAAGCCAGGTTCTCGCTCCATTCGGCGGCCACCACCGCTCCCTGGTCCAGATAGTCGTAAAAACCGGCGGCGGCCAGATCGTTTTCGGTGTGGATGCGGTAAAGGTCGAAGTGGGCCATAGGCCTTGGCCCGCGGTAATAGTTGACGATGGCAAAGGTGGGGCTGCTGACCGGGTCGGTGCAGCCCAGGCCCTCGGCCAGGCCGCGGCAGAACGCAGTCTTGCCGGCCCCCAGCCCGCCGGTAAAGGCGATCAGCGCCCCGTCCGGCACGGCGGCGGCCAGGCGGCGGCCCAGCGCCGCAGTCTCCTCGGGGGAGCGGGTGATAAATTCAGCCATGATAATACCTCAAACAGACAGGAAATGCGGCAGAGGAACCACCCTGCCGCATTCAGTATAGTATAAATCGGAAAAAAGTGCAATCGGGTCACGCCGCTTCGGATTCCTCAATGGTGTACAGGGTGGCGGTGTCGTTGCCGTGTACCAGGGCAAAGGAGGCGTAGCGGTGGGGCGTGGTGCCGCCCTGGGACAGATACCAGTAGATATCGTCGGGGCCGTAGGTGGCCGCCGCCGCGTCCACGGCCTGCAAAATGTTTTTGCCCATGATCAGCTGGTTGACGGTGCCCCACAGCATACTGCGGGAATAGATGGCGTAGACGTTGTTCACAAAGCCGGCCACGGCGCTGGCCCCGCCGTCCAGCAGGGCGGTGGACATGGACAGGTCGATGACGTTGCCGGTGCCAAAGAACTCGCAGGCCTCCGAAAAGATCATGGTGCCGTTGAGCTGGCCGCCGCGGTAAGCCGATTCAAAGAAGCTGGGGGTGATGCAGTAAACGCCGTTCACCTTGATGACCCGGTGGGTCAGCAGGTCGAAGCCGTAGCGCAGATCGTCCCAGAACGAGGACTCCTCCCGCAGCACCAGGATGGGGGAGGTGTGCACCTGCTTGAACAGCCACCCGGTGGTGTAGGAATAGTAAACCCCGTGGGTGCTGATGATGCACAGGTCGTAGTCATCCATATGGCGCAGGTCGGACACCGTGACGTCGTTGTCGATGGTGGTGGAAAGGCCCCAGCCGTTCCAGTACTCCTGCATGGTGGTGTAGTAGGGGTAGCGGTTGGAATCCACCGTGTCATCAAAGGCATAGTAGACGATCGCGTTGCCCAGGGGCATCACATCGTTGGTCTGGTCCAGGGGATTGAAGGCCAGCTCATCGGGGACGGTGAGGGGGAGCTGGACCAGTTCCTCGTCCTCGTCCTCCCAGTCGGTCAGCAGGATGCCTCCCAGCACCCCGCAGTCGTAGGTGAAGGAATACAGATTGTTCTCCTGGTCGTAGCGGACCGAATCGGCCTGGATGAGGCCCTGACTGGCCAGCTGGTCCAGCTGTTCCTGAGCGGCGGCCTGCCGCTGCTGCAGGTCCATGGCGTCATAGGCGCTGCTGTTGACCAGTGCTTCCACCGCCGCATCGGCCTGGGCCATCTGGGCGGCATCGGCGCGGGACAGCGTTGCCTGGGTGTTGTCGGTGGACGCGTCCCCGGCGGCCAGGGCCGCAGGGCTGGCCATGGCCAGCGCCAGTGTGAGGGCGCAGACGGCGCAGAGGGTGCGCCGCAAGAGGTGCGAACGGTTCAGATCCATTGTTTATCCTCCCAATATAAGGCTGGGCCGGCGGCCCGTCGCCTGCTTTCATTGTAGGAGCACGGGGCGGCTTTGTCAAGAATCTGCATTTCGTTTTGGCCCGTTTTTGCAAAGCTGTCACAGATCGGCGCCCCCTCCCGCTTGAACGGGAGGGAAAAATGCGGTATACTGATTTGAAACCGCCCCGCATCGGGGCGTTCTGCGAGAGAAAGGCGGTGCTTTTGTGCTGGAAAGCGTTCGTGTATATGCCAAGCGGACCGACAAGATCTATCTGCTGCTGTGCCTGTTCAGCAGCGCCATGGCCGTGCTGATGCTGGCCTCGTGGGCGGCGGAGCAGGGCGGGGGCCTGGCGGTGGATGAGATCACCGGCCAGGTGACCGGCATCGGGGACTTCCGCCGGGCTTTGGTGCAGGCCGGCGCCGCCGGGATCGGGGTGCTGATCGCCCTGGCCCTGTCCACGGTGGATTACCGCAGCCTGGTCAAGATATGGCCGGTGCACGTGATCTTTACCTGGGGGCTGGTGCTGCCCACCCTGGTGATCCACAATCTGGATCTGGGGCCGCTGACCATCGGCTACAACGCCGGCGACACCGACAACTATTCATGGTACAGGCTGGGGGGCTTCACCTTCCAGCCCACCGAGCTGGCCAAGATCAGCTTTATCCTGACCTTTGCCATGCACCTCAACAACGTCCGCAGCAGGATCAATGAGCCCAAAGAGCTGGCCAAGCTTCTGCTGCACCTGATGGCGCCCATCCTGCTCATCCACATCCAGGGCGACGACGGCACCGCCATCATCTACGGCATCATCGGCTGCTGCATGATGTTCACGGCGGGGCTGAGCTGGAAATATATCATCGGGGCTCTGGCCGCAGGCATCACGGCGGTATCGGCGGCCTTCATGTTCCTCAGCGACAGCATAGGCAAGAGCTACCAGTGGTACCGCATCCTGGCCGTGATCGACCCCAAGAACGAGACGGGCTGGGCCCCCAGCGAGGACGTATGGAGGAACATCGTCTACCAGCAGGACCGGGGCGAAGTGGCCCTGGGCTCGGGCAGGATCTTTGGCAACGGGATGTTCAGCGGGGACTATTACAGCGTGCCCAACGCCCACAACGACTTTATTTTCAGCTGGGTGGGCAACGCCCTGGGCTTTGTGGGGTGCATGGTGGTGCTGGGGGTGCTGATCGCCCTGGTGATCCGCACTTTTGCGGTGGGCGCCCGCAGCGAGGATCTGCTGGGCAGCTTCATCTGCGCGGGCGTAGGGGGCGCGCTGCTGGCCCAGATCGCCGTCAACGTGGGAATGAATCTGCGGGTACTGCCGGTCATCGGCGTCACCCTGCCCTTCTATTCGGCGGGCGGCAGTTCGGTGCTCATGCTGTATATCTGCGTGGGGCTGGTACTGTCGGTGCATATGCACAACAAAAAGAAACTGTTTGGTTAAAAAGCATATCGAAAAGCAAAAAGGCGTGCCGCGAAGGCGCGCCTCTTTGCTTTTATTTTACTTGGCGGCCGCAAAAGCGGCGGCTTCCCTGACCCAGCCCATCAGCTCGTCGTCGATCTCCTCCGGGCCGGCCACCACGATGTGGTGGGTCCAGCGGCCGGGATAGGGCTCGGTGGCCACCGCAATGCGGGGACTCTCCACCTTGCGGGCCAGCCCCACCGTCACCACGATGTAGCAGGGGGGCAGCTGGGCCTTTTTCCGCACCCGGACATAGGACACGCAGGCAAACAGATGCTTGTTGTAAAAGGTGATCTGGCTTTTCTGCACCTTGATGCGCACATCCGGGATCTCGGCGAGGATGCGCGCCTCCAGCGCCTCGTAGAGAGGCGCCGCGTCCGGGTGCTTTTGCAATTCGAAAAATTGCAGGACGTTCACATCCATAAGATCTCCTCCTTGCCGGCTCATGACTTGCGCAGGATCTTCTCCATAGGCTTGCCCTTGGCCAGCTCGTCCACCAGCTTGTCCAGATAGCGGATCTCCTGCATCAGGGGCTCCTCGATGTTCTCCACCCGGACCCCGCACACCACCCCGCGGATCAGCCTGCGGTCGGGGTTGAGGGCCGGGGCCTGCCGGAAAAAGTCCCCGTAGGTGACCCCGTCCGCCGCGGCCTGGGCGATCTGCTCCGGGGTATAGCCGGTCAGCCAGCTGGTCACCTCGTCCACCTCGCCGGGGGTGCGGCCTTTTTTCACCGCCTTGCTTACCAGCAGGGGGTAGACCTTGGAAAAAAGCATCCCATATACTTTGTCGTTGCTCATAGCATACATTCTCCCCTTTGGAAAAGATACAGGGCCGTTGACCGGCGACCTCCATCTATACAATACCATACGGCACTGCGAAAAACAAGCCGCAGCGCAAAAAGCCCGGAGCCTGCTTAGAACAGGTTCCGGGCTTTCGCCATAAGGGAAAAAGAGGAAGGTCAGCCGGGGTAGCGGTCGGTCATCAGCAGCTCCTCGGCGCGGCGGACCTGCTCGTCGGTCGGGGGAACGGCGTCCGCCAGAGAATAGGGGATGCCCAGCTTCTGCCACTTGAACAGGCCCAGAGTGTGGTACGGCAATACCTCCACCCGCTGGACGGTGGGCAGGCTGGCAATGAACTGCCCGGTCTGGCGCAGGCCCTCCTCATCGTCGGTGAGGCCGGGCACCAGCACATGGCGGACCCAGAGGGGCACGCCCCGCCCGGCAATGTACCGGGCCATGGCCAGGATGTTCTCGTTGGTCCGGCCGGTCAGCCGGCGGTGCTTTTCGGGGTCGATCTCTTTCAGGTCCAGGATCACCAGGCTGGTCACGTCCATCAGCTGGTCAAAGGCGGCCAGATACGCCGGGTCGTCGGGCCGGAAGGGCTCGCCCGCCGTATCGATGGCGGTGTGCACCTTTTTGGCCCGGGCCAGGCGGAAAAACCGGGTCAGGAACTCCATCTGGAGCAGCGGTTCCCCGCCGCTGACCGTGATGCCGCCCTTTTTGCCCCAGTAGTTGCGGTAGCGCCAGACGTGCTGGAACAGGCTCTCGGCGGTCCATTTCTGGCCGCCCCCGCAGGCCCAGGTCTCGGGGTTGTGGCAGTAGCGGCAGCGCAGATTGCAGCCCTGTAGAAAGACCACAAAGCGCACCCCCGGCCCGTCCACCGAGCCAAAGCTCTCCAGGGAGTGGACCAGCCCTTCGGGATTACAGCCGGCCATGGCAGGTGCGGCTGATGACGTCCATCTGCTGCTCGCGGGTCAGGTCGATGAACTTGACGGCGTAGCCCGACACCCGGATGGTGAAGTTGGCGTACTCCTCCTTCTCGGGGTGCTCCATGGCGTCGATCAGCTTCTCTTTGCCAAAGACGTTGACGTTCAGGTGGTGGGCGCCCTGATCAAAGTAGCCGTCCATCACCTGCACCAGGTTCTCCACCCGCTCGCCTTCGCTGTGGCCCAGAGCGTCGGGGTTGATGGTCTGGGTGTTGGAGATGCCGTCCAGGGCCCAGTGATAGGGGAGCTTGGCCACCGAGTTGAGAGAGGCCAGCAGGCCGTTCTGTTCGGCGCCGTAGCTGGGGTTGGCGCCCGGTGCAAAGGGAGTGTAGGCCGGGCGGCCGTCGGGCAGAGCGCCGGTGTACTTGCCATAGACCACGTTGGAGGTGATGGTCAGGATGGAGGTGGTGGCCTCGGAATGGCGGTAGGTGTGGCGCTTCTTGATCATCTCCAGGAAGGTGCGCAGCAGCCACACGCCGATGTCGTCGGCGCGGTCGTCGTCGTTGCCGTACTTGGGGAAGTCGCCCTCGATGGCGTAATCCACCACCAGGCCGCTGTCGTCCCGGATGGCCTTGACCTTGGCGTACTTGATGGCGCTGAGGGAGTCGATGACGTGGGAGAAGCCTGCAATGCCGGTGGCAAAGGTGCGGCGCACGTCGGTGTCGATCAGGGCCATCTCGGCTTCTTCATAGTAGTACTTGTCGTGCATATACTGGATCAGGTTGAGCACGTTGACATAGAGGCCGGCCAGCCAGTCCAGCATCTGGACATACTTGGGCAGCACCTCGTCGTAGTTGAGGTACTCGCTGGTGATGGGGGCGTAATTCGGGCCGACCTGCTCGTGGTTCTTTTCGTCCACGCCGCCGTTGATGGCGTACAGCAGGCACTTGGCCAGGTTGGCCCGTGCACCGAAGAACTGCATCTCCTTGCCGGTCTGGGTGGCGGACACGCAGCAGCAGATGGAGTAGTCGTCGCCCCATACCGGCTTCATCACGTCGTCGTTCTCATACTGCACCGAGCTGGTGTCGATGGAGACCTTGGCGGCGTACTTCTTGAAGGTCTCGGGCAGGTGGGAGGAGTACAGGACGGTGAGGTTGGGTTCGGGGGCGGGGCCCATATTCTCGAGGGTGTGCAGGAAGCGGAAGCAGGTCTTGGTGACCATGCTGCGGCCGTCCATCCCGATGCCGGCCACTTCCAGGGTGGCCCACACCGGGTCGCCCGAGAACAGCTGGTTGTAGCTGGGGATGCGGGCAAACTTGACCATGCGGAACTTCATCACCATGTGGTCGATCAGCTCCTGGGCCTGGCTCTCGGTGAGGGTGCCGTTGTCCAGATCACGCTGGATGTAGATATCCAGGAAGGTGGAGATGCGGCCTACGCTCATGGCGGCGCCGTTCTGGGTCTTGATGGCGGCCAGGTAGCCGAAGTAGAGCCACTGGCAGGCTTCCTTGGCGTTGCGGGCGGGCTGGGAGATGTCATAGCCGTAGAGCTCGGCCATCTTCTTCATCCCCTTCAGGGCGCCGATCTGCCGGGCGATCTCCTCCCGCAGGCGGATCACGTCGTCGGTCATGGTGCCGTCGCCGCAGTTGTTGAAGTCGTTCTGCTTGGCCTCGATCAGGTAGTCGATGCCGTACAGGGCCACCCGGCGGTAGTCGCCCACGATGCGGCCGCGGCCGTAGGTGTCGGGCAGGCCGGTGATGATATGGCTGTGGCGGGCCCGCTTCATCTCGGGGGTGTAGGCGTCAAAGACGGCCTGGTTGTGGGTGCGGGTGTATTCGGTAAAGATCTTGTGCAGCTCGGCGCTGGGCTGATAGCCGTAGGTGGTGCAGGCCTGCTCCGCCATCTTGATGCCGCCGTAGGGCATGAACGCCCGCTTGAGGGGCTTGTCGGTCTGCAGGCCCACGATCTGCTCCAGATCCTTCAGCTGTTCGTCGATGTAGCCGGGGCCATAGGCGGTCAGGCCGCTGACCACGCTGGTCTCCATGTCCAGCACGCCGCCTTTGGCGCGCTCTTCCTTTTGCAGCTTCTGCAATGCGCCCCAGAGCTTGTTGGTGGCCTCGGTGGGGCCTGCCAGGAAGCTCTCGTCCCCGTCGTAGGGGGTATAGTTTTTCTGGATGAAGTCCCTTACGTTGACTTCTTCTTTCCAGATGCGGCCTTCAAAACCTTCCCACTGGGCATAATCCTTCATGCGGTTACCTCCTTGTTGGTTGGGTAAAAACAGAGAAGTTAGATAAAACTAACTACTTTGAACAATAGAAAGGGCACTACCATCGGGCAGCCCCTTCCGACGACGGCATCGCCGCCCGGCAAAGCCGGCCCGCAGCACTGCGGACCCTTGCCTTACTTATCATAGCATGAAACCCGGAAAAATCAAGAGGAAAGTACTAGGATTTCCCGGCCTTTGCGAAAAGTTGTTACTTTGCACAAAGGGGGGCGAAAGGGCCTTTTGGGTTTGTGCCAAACGGTCAGGATGAAAGTTTTGCCCATTTTTTTGCAAATAGGGGTTGACAGATACCCACAAGTATGGTATGCTGTTGGTGCGCCGAGGTTAGAAAAAACTAACCAAGGACGCACCAGAATGGGCGCAACGGCGCGCCCAGCGATACGAGAACTCCTCCATTCCATTCTCTCTTTTCTCCGGGGTCAGGCGGTTTTGGTTTGCGCCGCCTGCCCCAAACGGCAGAACAAAAAGCGGGTCATCCGGTCTGACCAACCGGGTGCCCGCCTTTTTGTTTTATGCGGCGGCCTGTTTGCCCCTGGCCCACCGCCTTTGGATGAAGAAGAACCCCACGCAGCTGACCGCAAAGGTGAAGTAGTAGGTGGCCGCGCGGTACAGCAGCAGCACCGACATGGTGCCGCTCTGCCCCAGAAAGCCGGTGAACACCAGATAGAAGGAGGCTTCCACCGAGCCCATGCCCCCCACGTTGGGCAGGGCGTTGGACAGCAGCATCATCAGGGCGGCCAGGGTCTGGGCCTGCCAGAACGTCAGGGGGCCAAGGTCCATAAAATCCGTGCCCAGCCAGACGATGGCGTACATCAGGGCCAGCTTGACCACCTGCAGCAGGAACATCTGGATGCACAGCTTCCGGTCGGCCAGCAAAGAACGGCTCTCGGCGGCCAGGCCGTCCAGCTGGCGGGTCCAGCTTTGGCGGCGGGCCTGCCACTTGCCGGAGTCGGGCAGGCGGCCCAAAGCCCAATAGGCCGCCCTTTGGACGGTGCGGCTGGTACAGACCAGGACCAGTGCCAGGATGATGGCCGCCACCATCAGGCAGGCGGGCAGCAGATAGCGCATCATCCCCGCCGCGTCGGCGGCCAGCAGCCACCGCCCGTTCAGGGCCAGCAGCAGGACGGCGTACACCATCACCGCTCCTTTGTGGAACACATATTGCAGGGTCATCAGGCCCATGCCGGGGACGGCGGGCAGTCCGCTGAGGCTGATATCATAGCCCTGCATGGGCAGGGTGCCCGCTCCAAAGGTGACCACGTTCCCGAAGGCGCCCAGAAAGGCCAGGTCCAGCCCGCGCCGGAACGAGAACCCCGGCACCCTGCTGGCCAGGACCCGCTGGCTGATCACCCCTTCGATGAGCGGGTAGGTGAGGGCGAGGGCCAGCAGCAGGCCCAGCTGGGCCGGGCTGAGTTTGCCGATGGCCTGCCGGATCTCGGGCAGATGGTCTTGGAAGATCAGGAACATCAGGCCGGTGAGGAGGAGAAGGGTCAGGACCGACAGCAGGCTGCGCCGGAACGAGAGTCCGCCCGAAGGCTGTCCCTGGTCTGTGTGCTGTGTCAAAGGGAGTACGCTCCTTTCTCAAAACAGGCCCCCGGAAAAGGCCGGGGGATCTGTCTCTCAGTATACCACGGGCCGGCGGGCTTGTTGATAAACAAAAGGTAAACTTTGCGCAAAAAATATACTTTTGCGGCCGGATGTGCCCGAAAACAAAGGATGGGTCCTCCAATACAAAAATACAGCCCGGACAAAATCCACGGGATCGTCCGGACTGTCAAACGGCTTGATTCTACTTTCTGTGATCTTTTGCGGTTGCATTACGCTTCGTTTTCGGAAGTCTGGGCCAGCAGGGCCTGGATCTGCTCCCGGAGGGTGTCGGCGAATGCCTGCTTGGAATAATACCGCTGGTAAAGGGCGCGGCAGGCGGGAGCCATCCGGGCGGCCAGGCCGGGATGGTCGATCAGCTTGGCCATGGCTTCGGCCAGCTGGCTGGGGCTGTCGCTGTGGTAGACAAAGCCGTCCACCCCCTCGGTGATCAGCCCGGCGGTGCCGGTGTGTTCGGATACGATGCCCGGCTTGCCAAAGATCAGGCCCTCGGTGACAAAGGTGGGCATGGGATCATCCCGGGAGCTGCACACCGTGCAGGCGCACTGATCCATCAGGGACTTGATCTCGTCCCGGGTCAGGCGCTCCACATAAAAGACGTTGCGGGGATACTCCTCGGCCAGCTGCCGCACCTGGGCCAGCAGCCGCTTGTCGGCCCCCTTGCCCACGAACAGAAAGGCTGCTTTGGCCCGGGTGGAGGCCGGCAGCAGGCGGATGGCCTCCACCAGCACGTCCTGGCCCTTGCGCATTTCAAAGGCCCCCACGCTGACGAACAGGGGAAGCCCCCCTGCATAGCCGATGTCGTAGGGGGAGAAGGTGTCCTGCGCATAGTCGGGCAGGCCGTAGACCAGCTGGCCGATCTCGAAGTCGGGGCGGTGGGTGTGCATGGCGGCGGTGGCATGGCTGCCCACCGCGCAGACCCGGATGTTCCGCTCCAGGGTGCGGGGGATCAGGTGGGACAGATAGCCGTAGCCCACAAAGGCGTCGTGCAGCCACCAGAGCACCGGCACCGGCGCGCCGTTCAGGGCGCGGATGGCCTTGACTTCCACGATGGTGTTGGCGATGACCAGGTCGGAGGAGATGGCCAGATCCCACAGCATGGAGGAGTTGACGCAGTCGGGGTGGGTGACGGCGGTGGCGCCGGCCTCCACGAACAGGCCCAGCGAACCGCTGTCTCCCGGGCCCAGCACCGCCACTTCGTAGCCCATCTGGAGCAGCACCGGCACGGCGCTGACCAGCACGATGGGCGCGCCGGTCATGTCCAGCACATGGCTGAGCAGCAGGGCCCGTTTGCCATGGGCGGAGAAAATGTCCCCTGCATGGGGCTGGCGGCGATAGCGCAGCAGCGCCTGGGGGATGTGCACCGGATGCCGGGCCAGCCCGGCGGCCAGACACAGCAGGGAAGCGGGGTCGTCGGGGTCACGGGCGGCGGCCCGGCAGCGCTGCAGCAGCTCCCGGGAGAGGACGGCGCACTTACAGCCCTGGGGCCTGTCCGCGGCGCGATAGACCAGGGTATCCCCCTCAAAGCCGAACACCGCGTCGCAGAAGGCGAAATCCGCCCCGCCCTGCAGCGCCGCCGCAAAATAGGAGAGGGTGGTGCTCAGGCATTCCCCATCCTCGGCCGCCAGCACCACGCCGTCCAGCCCGTCGGGCAGGGCGTCCAGGCTGTCGGTCAGCCGGAACTTGCGGTGGAGCTGTAACTCCATGCTGTAAGCCAGGGCCGTGCAGCGCCCTGGGGCATAGACGGCCAGCCAGGTGCGCTGGGTGTCCTGATAGGGCTGGCTGGCCAGCTGGAACTGCTGGAATTGACTGTAACTGGAATACATAGCATACCTCTTTAGGGCGTATGTTTATTTTTTGCGGCCGAACAGGGCGCGGATGGGGGCGGTCAGCTTCCAGCAGGAGCTGGAGAGCACTGCCTCATAGCTCACCCGGAAGTGCTCTTTCTCCGCGATGGCGGCGGCCAGCTGTTCTTCCAGATGGGCGGCGCGGCGCTCCTGACCGGCCAGCTGTTCGCCATAGTTCTGGGCCAGGGCCCGCTGTGCGTCAGCCGCCGCCGAGGCCTGGGCGGCCCGGTCCTGCATGAGCTGGATGCCCTGGCGCATGGCGTAAAAGACGGTGTCGTCGGCGCCCAGCTGGAGGGGATAGTAGGTGTAGGTGACCGACAGCTTGGTGCCCGCCGGCAGGCCCATGGGACACTCGACCAGGAACTGGGGATCGAAGCTCAAAAACAGGGACTTGTCCTCGTCCAGAGACAGCGCCGAAAGGGGGACAGCCTGGAGCCGCTGGTCGGAAAGGGCGATGCCCGCCACATAGCAGGGCAGCTCCCCGGGGTCCAGACGGATGGCCCTGACTTCCCGCGGCATCTCAAAGATGGCCGAGACGGTGTGGTTGGAGGCCGAATAGGCCGACACCGGCGCGCTGAGGGTATCCTGCTGAGAAAAGCCCAGTCCGTAGTCGTAGTACAACGTCAGCCGGAACAGGGACATATTGTCATAGGTCTCGTGCTTTTCCAGCGCGGCCAACTGCTGTTCCAGGGCCAGGCAGCGCTGGGCCAGCTTGGATACGCCCTGGTCGGAAAGGGAGAGCTGTTCCTCCAGCTCGGCGATCCGTTCCTCTGGAGTCTGTTTGGTTGCAGGGGGCATGAATCTTCACCTCATATCCATAGTGTGCCCGGGCTGAGGGCCCGGGAATCCTTCGCGCAGGGGACATCCGCAAAAAATCATACAAAAAGTTCTGCGGCGGGGGCGGGCCCTGCCGCAGAATACGGGAGACAGGATAACGGCTCAATGCCGGGCCACATACCGCTGGAAGCGGGCGCGGCTGCGCTCCAGCCGGGCCTTTTTGGTCCGGCCAGGGACAAAACGCTTGCGCAGCTCCAGCAGCAGGCAGATCAGCGCCACAAAGCTGCATCGCAGGACATATTGGGCGCCCAGGCCCAGCAGGGGGCTGGAGACGAACTGGGCCGCAAACAGATACCAGGGTACGGCGATCAGCTCGATGGTGTGGACACAGAAGATGTTGAGAGAGCGGCGGCCCACCGCTTCCAGGGTGTGGGTGAGGAAGTTGTCTGCCCGGGCGCTGAGCCGGACGAACAGGTTGACGATCCACAGGCCGATCATCCCGTTGACAAAGATGCCCACAGGACCCAGGGCCCAGTGGCCCATCGACATATTGTCGGTGGTGCCCGAGAGGATGGCCCCTCCGGCGGAGACGACCATGCACACAAGGGCGGCGGGGAACAGCCAGCGCAGGCGGGGCTGGTCGAACCAGCGGCGCTTTTTGGCCACATGGCCCAGGTACAGATAGGGGACCACCGTCATGCCCTGGGACAGGCAGAAGGGCAGCTCCCACACCAGACAGGTGCCCCAGCCCAGCACGGCGGTGATGGCCACTGCGGCGGGTATGTACCGCTCAGGGAAAGCGTTGAACAGGATATCCAGGATGATCCAGCCCACCGCCATGGTCAGCAGATACCACATGGGCCCGCAGGAGAAAATGCTCATCCCAAAATAGGTGGAGGTGTGGGGAAGGCCCAGCAGAAAGCCGGCCAGGACCTTCTCGCTCTCTGCGACGGCGTCCGTCCAGGAGCCGAAGAAATGGTGGTGCAAAAGCAGATGCAGCCCTGCCGTGGCCAGCGCCGTGTAGAGGAAGGGGGGCAGGATGCCCCGCAGCTGCTGCTGGACGCATTTGCCGATGGAGCGCTTGCGGAAACCGAAACCGCTGGCTATGTAGAAAGCCGACATCAGCGCTTCGCGGTAGATGAACAGCAGAAAGCTGGTGACGCTCAGCCCGCTGCCCAGGTCGATGGAATAGGCTTCGGCTGTGTGTACAAAGATGACGGTGGCCATGCCTATGCCTTTGAACAGGTCAAACATCCCGAGGGAGTTGACGGTACGCGTTTTGGTTCCTTTCATCAAAGGGGTCCTCCTCGCAGAAACAGTATTCCTTCCACAGCAGGCCCGCAGAAAAAAGGAAGGATCGGCAGGATATACACATCATACCCGTAGATTATGACAAAGATTTGTTTATTCTAGTATAATGCTTTTTATCCCGGCTGTCAATTTGTATCAGGGTTTTTGGCCGCTTTAAAAAGGTCGGCCGGGCGGGCCAAGCATCAGTTTAACAGAAATTTCGTCCCATCCAAGCGATCGGCAATATTTGCCTCTGAAAAGGTTTTCCAGATGCCTTTTTGACGTTCTGCCGCATCCTATGCAAAGGCGGCGCGGAGTGTGTGCCCCCTTGCGGCCGGCCGCTTTTGCAGCGGCGGCCCATTGACAGCCGGGCAGGGGCGTGGTATGCTGTTGACGTACCTGTAATACAGGTAGACGCAGTCTGCCGCAGACGGGCTTTTTCCGGTTGCAATGGAATGCGCCATCCTATATAATGAATACAATACCGGTGGGCGCCGCAGCCCCACAGACAGGAGGATGAACGATGATCTCGACTGCATACCAGGTAGTCACCAACATGGAAGCCAATCTGGCCGAAAAAATTGCCATCCAATATTACGATGAGGCAAAAGAGGGGGTCGTCAGCATCCGCTACGGCCAGTATGCCCAGGATATCCACCGGGCGGCGGGACTGCTGCTGCATCTGGACCCGGATATCCGCGGCCGGAAGGTCTGCCTGCTGGCCCGCAACAGCTACGATTACCTTGTCAACATCTATGCCATCCTGCTGACAGGCGCGGTGCTGGTGCCCCTGAACCTGAACAAGGACTGGGACGAGATCCGGTATGAGCTGGATCTGGTGGAGCCGGCTTACATTTTCCACGACGGGGAGTTCGCCGACCGGGAACCCGCCATCCTGGAGGCCTGCGGCGGCAGGATGCTGCCCATCGACAGCTACAAGACCTCGGCCTGGAGCGAGACGGGCAGCGAGTGCCCCGACCGGGACGCTTTGTCGGTGATCCTGTTCACCTCGGGCACCACCGGCCG
Source organism: Faecalibacterium sp. An58 (assembly GCF_002161515.1). NCBI lineage: Bacteria > Bacillati > Bacillota > Clostridia > Eubacteriales > Oscillospiraceae > Faecalibacterium > Faecalibacterium sp. An58. The sequence continues at coordinate 41,980 of NZ_NFHX01000010.1, read as the reverse complement.
CAGCAAGGGGGTCATGCTCAGCCACCGCAACCTGTTCGCCCCCATGGATTTCTTCTGCCTGCCCTTTGAGGACATCGCCATGCAGACCGGCTGGGACACCAGCAAGTTCCGCTCTTTCTCGGTGCTGCCCATGTTCCATGTGGCTGCCCTGACCAGCTCCATCTCCTGGGCCATCATGGGCAACACCATCAACCTGTGCAACGACCTGAAGCACTTCTACCGTGACCTGGCCGCCATGGACAGCGAAGTGATGGCGGTGGTGCCGGTGCTGCTGCAAAGCATCCACCGGGATGTGGTGCGGGGCCGCCGGGACCGTCTGGGCAGCCTGAAGGCGCTGACCTGCGGCGCGGCGTCGATGGATGCCGAGACCATGGCCGACCTGATCAAGGCGGGCTTCTTCATCTGCCAGATGTACGGCCTGACCGAGACGGTGGGGGACGGCGCCTGGAACAACTCCCAGGACCTGGCAGACATCCACTCGGTGGGCCTGCGGGACCCCAAGCGGGAATACAAGCTGGACGACGGCGAGCTGTGCATCCGGGGCGACTCGGTGATGATGGGCTATTACAAGGACCCCGAGGGCACCGCCGAGGTGCTGGACGCCGAAGGCTGGCTCCACACCGGCGATTTGGCCCGCATCGATGAGCGGGGCTACATTTTCCTGACCGGGCGCAAAAAGAACGTCATCATTCTGAGCAGCGGCGAGAACGTCAGCCCCGAGGAGCTGGAGGCCAGGCTGAACCAGTGCGAGGGCGTCACCGAGAGCCTGGTGCGGGAAGAAAACGGCAAGATCGGCGCGTTGGTCTACTGCGGCGAGAATGTCCCCGGCGCGGCGGAAAAGGTGCAGGCCTATGTCACCGAGCTCAACCGCACCCTGCCCCTCTACAAGCGCATCTCTGCGGTGCACCTGTCGGACGGCCCCCTGCCCCGCAACGCCGCCGGCAAGCTGCTGCGCAGCTGATATGCATACCTCTGCGGTCCGGATGGGATACTAAATTCGGGCCGCTTTGTGAGCGACCAATACAGAATGAAAGGAAGTTTTGCTATGAGCCGTACTGAGATCATTGCCCAGATCGTGGGCATCCTGGAGGATGTGGCTGAGATCAGCCCCGATGAGGTGTCGGAGGACAGCGTCCTGATGGACGATCTGGACCTGTCGTCCATGGAGATCCTGACCATCGTGGCCGACCTGGAGGAGACCTTCGGCATCCGCATCCCCGAAAAGGAGCTGCGCAGCTTTGTCACCATCAGCGACCTGGCCGACTATCTGAGCACACGGGTGGGCTGATCCATGACAGAGACGATGACCCCCGGCGCCTCTTATATCCTGCAGGGGGCCATGTACTTTTACCGGGACAAGAACATCTATTGCCGGTATCAGTACACCCTGCGGGACGCGGTGGACCCTGCCCTGCTGCAGCAGGCGGTGGACGCCGCCCTGGCCGAAGCGGATTACTTTAAGACAAAACTGGTGCAGGAAAAACGGGTAGTATACCTTGCCCCCAACGACCAGCCCTTTACGGTCTGTCGGGACAGCCGCCTGCGGGCCATGCCCGAGGAGACGGCAGGGTATCTGTTCAATGTGTCCTGCGAGGATCGGGAGCTGTTTTTCGACTGGTTCCACTTCATCGCGGACGGGCACGGGGTGTCCCGGTTCCTCACCCGCATCCTGATGGAATACTGCAACCGGCGGTATGGGACCGGCTTTGCCTGCCCGCCCCTGGCCTCGGCCCCCGCCTACGATATGCAGGCCCTGCTGGCCCACGACCCCACCGCAAATGCCGAGGGCCTGCCCGAGATCCAGCCGGTGGAGGTGGAGGAAGGCCAGCTGCGGCGCAGCATGGTCCGCCTGGACAAACAGAGTCTGGTGGATGCGGCCCTGCGCTGCCAGGTCAAGCCGGTCAGCGCCCTGTTCGGGCTGCTCTGCCTGGCCATCCAGCCCTTCATCGGCCGGGACAAGGTGGAGTACTGTTACTCCACCGATACCCGCCAGGCGGTGGGGGTGCCCGACGCCTTTTACAATTGCGTGGCCTCCTTCCGCAACGGGGTGCAGGCCGGGCCGCAGGTGCGGCTGGCCGACATCGCCGCCGGCATCGACGCTGACCTGCGGGCCAGCATCGACCACCCCCGCCAGCTGGCCCAGATGGCCAAAATGATGAGCTGGGTCTGCCGGGTGGACGCCCTCAAAGCCCCCCTGCGGATCAAGAAGCGGGTGTTCAGCATGGGGGAGCGAATGGGAGACTTCCCGGCCGACTTCTGGATCAGCTATCTGGGAGACCCCCTGGACCCCGGCCGCAACTATCCCGCCGCCCTGGCCGACTACATCCAGGACTTTGAAGTCTGGGTCCCGCCCGACGGGGCCTCGGTGGGGTTTGAGGTGGCCAGCTTCCGCGGCCAGCTGATCCTCTGCATCCAGGACAAGCTGGGGCGCGCCGGCATCCCCCAGGCCATCCGCTCGGTGATGGAGCGGGAAGGGGTGCGGGTGCTGTCCGCCCTGGACGTAGGCGACGGCCTGCCCGGCCAGTAACTTATACATAGCCGACAACGCAAAAGCGCCCCGGAGAGCAGAACTCTTTGGGGCGCTTTTTTGATATGGGCGCGGCGGCAAAAAAAGATCTGCGCTTTTTGCAGAAAAAACGGCCCCTGTCTCGTATTGATAGATAGAACGGGCCGTTCGCAGTAGATACAGGAGGGAGGCGGGGACGCAGTGGTATGACGACGCAGGAATTTACGGCGCTGGTGCGGCAGTATCAGGGCCTTGTCTATACGGTCTGCCACCAGCTGGTGCCCGACGAGGGGGTGGCCCAGGATCTGGCCCAGGAGACCTTTCTGGCGGCCTGGCGGGCCATCGACCGCTGCCCGCCCGGATGTGAGAAACAGTGGCTGGCCCGCATTGCAGCCAACAAGGCCAAGGACCATCTGCGCAGCGCCTGGGCCCGCCGGATGAGCACCCCCGGGGACGATGTGCTGGCGCTGGCCGGCGCCCCTGCCGACCAGGGCCCGGAGGCACAGGCCCTGGCCCAGCTGGGGGCCGAGGAACTGGAACAGAAGATCCTGGCCCTGCGGGAGCCTTACCGGACCCCGTGCAGGCTGTGCCTGCTGGAGGGCTACACCCCCGCAGAGGCCGCCCGCATCAGCCGGCGCCCTGAAAAGACCCTGAACGCCCAGCTGTGGCGGGCCAAAAAGATGCTGCGGGCCCAGATCGAACAGGAACAAAACCAGGAAAGGAGGATCGGGGATGGAACTGTTTAGAGAGGACGGATGCCTGACCGACGAGGGGCTGCAGGCCCTGGTCGAGGGCAGCCTGGATGAATGGGGCCGGCTGGAAGCCGCCGAACACCTGTCCTACTGTGACCGGTGTATGGACCGCTATACCGCCCTGCTGACCGGCGCTGTGCTGGAGCAGCCGCCCCGGGACCTGAGCCGCCCGGTGAGCCGGGCCATCCTGATCCGCCTGATGCAGAACGTCTATGGGCGTATGGCGGTGGCGGGGGTGGCGGCAGTGCTGGCGCTGACCATCTGGCGCAGCGGCAGCTTGGGGCTGATCCTGGCCCAGGGGGACCCGCTGGAGACTTACACCCCCCAGCAGATCGATCCGCCAGCCTCCACTGTGGTGCCCAAGCCCAAAAACGATCCGCCGCCCCGCCCCGGTGAGGAGGGCGGCATCGCCCAAAAGGCATACCAGGCCGTCACCGGCCTGTGGAACACCCTGACCGGCCCGGACAGCGGGCCCCAAACGACCAACTGATGGGAGAGAGTTTACGATGAAAAAGAATGGTTTTCTCACCTTTTGCTTTGCCTTTATCCCGGGCGCAGGGGAGATGTATCAGGGGTATATGAAGCGGGGGCTGTCCCTGGTGGGGATCTGCGCGGCGGCCATCGGGCTGGGGTCCATCTTTGAGCCGCTGGTGGGCTTTGCCTTTGCCGTCTGCTGCGTGGTGTGGATGTTCAGCTTTTTCGATACCTTCAACCTGCGCAGCCAGCTGCTGGCGGGCACCGCCCCCGCCGACGACTACCTGTTCCACCTGGGCCGCGACCTGGGCCGCGACGAGATGCTGGATAAGCTGCTGTCCCGCCGGCACAAGCTGCTGGGCTGGGCGCTGGTGGCCGTGGGCCTGTACAGCCTGTACGAAGAACTGGTGATGAACTTTCTGCGGGAGCTGTACTGGAACGTGGAGAACAGCTGGATCATCCGGCTGATCTACAATGTGATGGACGAGGTGCCCACTGTGCTGGTCTGCCTGGCCCTGATCGCTCTGGGCGCCTGGCTGGTCAAGGGACCCAAGGCCGGCGGCCCGGCCCGCAGCGACCAGCTGGGGGAGTTCTACGAGTACGGGGAGTACACCGAAAAGGAGGAGGACAGCGATGACGGACAAAAAGATTGATCCGGCTTCGGCCGGTTTGCCCAAGGACCCGCCGGAGGCCCCGGCCCAGCAGCCTCCCGGGACGCCCCGGGGAGCCGCGCCCCAGACGCCCAAAGAGGATAACCGCCCGGTGCGCCGGGTGGGCAGCATCACCCTGGGGCTGTGCCTGATGGCGGTGGGCGTGTGCTTCCTGCTGTACTACTTTGTGCCGGGATTCAACTGGCTTTTGGTGTCCAAGGTGGGCGCGCCCCTGGCCCTGGTGGCGTTGGGGGTGGAAGTGATCTGGTGCGCGGCCCATCCCGGCCGGTGGAAATACGATTTCCTGGCTGTGATCAGCAGCCTGGTGCTGATGAGCGGCGCCTTCTGCCTGACTCTGCTGCCCCTGTTCTGGCAGGAGGTGTCCCCCGAACGGCGCATCCAGACCGAGAGCCTCAAAGACGAATACGAGCAGGCGCTGTACGGATCGCTGCAGGATACGAAGATCCGGCTGTTTTCGGTGCACACCTATATGGATACGGGATATGGCGTGCAGCCGCAGACCCTTGCCGAGCTGAACCAGCCTGGCGTATTCCTGTCGCTGGGGATCGACCTGTATGGGCCTTACGACCGGACGGCCGACTTTGCGAAGGACTGCGCCCTGCTGCGCGACGCCGTAAAGCAGGTGGCGGCCCAGTGGGGCCCGATGCCCGAGAAGATCGAGTTCGAGTGGGTGAACGCAGAAGAAACGGTCAAAATGAGCATCAGCCTGCGGGACCCGGTCCAGATGGACTGGACCACGGAACAAATGGCCGAGCAGGTCTATTGCTGGCTGGACGACAGTGACGACGCTGTTGAGGCCTATCCTGCGGAGGATCTGGCGCAGGAGAACGCTTCGGGCGGCGAAACGGCGCCCGCCGCGCCCGAGTCCCCGGACGCCCCTGCCGCGCCTGCCGCGTCGGATGCAGTGCAGGCCGGTTCTGCCGCCCACGATGTGCCCAAGGCCCCGGAGATCCGGGAAGCCGACCCGGTCATGCCCTGAACGGCGTCCAGGACACGCCTGCGATCGAGATAGAGAAAAGCCCCTGCGGTCCGTGGTTGGCGGGCCGCAGGGGCTTTGCTTGTGGTTATTCGGCGATCATCTCGGTGTAGGCCAGGATCAGGGGGCCTACGCCCTTGGCGTCGTTGCAGACCACCGGCTCACTGTAATAGTAGGCCAGGCTGCCGTCCCGGTGCTGGGGGCCGCCCAGACCCGCCACCAGACAGATGCCGTCCAGCTGGAGGCTGCCGTCGGGGTTCTTGGACAGATATTTGTCGCAGGTGCCGTAGAAGGCTTTCTCGGCCCAGGCGCGCATCCGCTCGGGCAGCAGGCCCAGGCGTACGCCCTTGAGCACCGCGTAGGCGAACAGAGCGGTGCCGCTGGTCTCCAGATAGTTGCCCTCCTCGCCGCCGTGGTCGATCACCTGCCAGAACATGCCGGTCTGCTCGTCCTGGTATTTGTGGATGTCCTCGATGGTCTGCTTGAGCATGGCCTGGATGGTGCGGTACTCGTTGTACAGCTGCTCATCCATCCGCTCCAGCACATCCACCATGGCCACCATGAACCAGCCCATGGCCCGCAGCCAGAAGTTGGGGCTGCACCCGGTCACGGGGTCGGCCCAGTACATCGCACGGCTCTCGTCGTAGCCATGGTAGTACAGGCCGGTCTTTTCATCCCGCATATGCTTCTGGATGTTCATGAACTGGCGGAAGCTGTCGATGCAGCCCCCCATCTTGTTGAAGCGGGTCTCATACTCCATGTAGAAAGGCTGGGCCATGTAGGCGCCGTCCAGCCACACCTGCCAGGGATAGATCTTTTTGTGCCAGAAGTTGCCCTCTTTGGTCCGGGGCTGGCCCTTGAGCTGGCTGTCGATCACCTCGATGGCCTTGCGGTACTTCTCGTCCCCGAAAATGTCGTAGAGGATGAACAGGTTCTTGCCCTGGTTGACGTTGTCCAGGTTGTACTCCTCAGGATCGTAGGTCTTGATGCTGCCATCGGGCTGCACGAACCAGTCGATGAACTCCCGGGAGAAGTCGAGGTATTTCTTGTCCCCGGTGGTCTTGTACAGGCTCAGGCAGGCGGTGATCATGCAGCCGTCGATGTAGTTCCACTTGTTGGGCTGGCCGCTGCGCACCTTTTCGATGTTCCACATGGGGGCTTCCGCGCTGGAATTGGCGATGAGATAATCCACATACTCGCCCAGCATGGTCAGAATTTCCTGATGGGTCATGGTTCAATCCTCCTCAAAGCTGCCGACATTGGCAAACTGGAGCCGCTCGCCCTCGTATCCCTCGATCTGGACGTTGTGCAGCTCGATCCGGTTGACGTTCTCCGCATAGATGGCCAGCTTTTTCACCGCCGGGCGCCCGTCTGCCATGGCGGCCTGGCCGGCCTGGGCGTTGGGGTCAAAGCAGATGCGGACGTTTTTCATGACCACCTGGCCGATGGGCATTTCGGGCAGGCCGTCAAAGTAGCACCCGGCGTACTGGGCGTCGGTGGCCACGATATCCTCCATGGTCAGGCTGCCCAGCCGGGGGGTGAAGTCGTCCACCGGCATGGCCTGGCGGCACTGGACGTAGTCGCTGTGGCCGTCGGGGTCGCAGAAGTAGAACATATTGATGACGAAGGGCGCTTTGACCCCCCGCATCTCCACATTGTGGAACACCAGTCCGTCGATGACGGCGGTCTTGCCCCGGCCCCGGCGGGTCTTGACCCGCAGGCCACGGTCGGTGTGGTCCATCAGGCACTGGGTGACCACCATGTCCTTGACGCCGCCCGACATCTCGCTGCCGATGACGATGCCGCCGTGGCCCTTGTCCAGCAGGCAGTTGCGGATGACGGTGTTCTTGCAGCTCTTTTTCAGCCGCATCCCCAGGAACACCTTGCTGGCCTTCATGGCGATGCAGTCATCCCCCACATGGATGTCCGCCCCGATGATCCGGGTGTTGACGCAGCTCTCGGGGTCGATGCCGTCGGTGTTGGGAGCGTCGTAGGGGTTGCGGATCTTGAAGTCCAGCAGGTCCAGCCCGGTGGAGAACATGGGGTGGATGGTCCAGGAGTAGCTGTTCTTGACCGTCACCCCGTGCAGCACCACATAGCGGCTGTCGGTGATCGAGACGGTGCGGGGCCGCCAGGCGATCTTCTTTTTCTTCACGTCCTGCCACCAGTCCCCATGCTGGGCGTCGGCGTCGATCTCGCCCTGGCCGGTGATGGTCACATCCTCGGCCTGGGTGATGTTGATGAGGCTGGCCAGGCTGTCCAGGGGGTTGCCCTCCCAACCGGTCAGATAGTACTCATCCACCTCGTTGTGGCTGCCGATCACACCGGGCAGGATGGGATAGTGGGTGCGGTCGTTGTCGCCCAGGATCACCGCGCCCTGCTCCAGATACAGGGTGGTGTGGCTCTTGAGGAACAGGCTGGCGGTGCGGTAGCGGCCGGCGGGCAGGTAGACGGTGCCGCCCGGCGGGCAGGTGGACAGGGCGGCCTGCAGCTTGGCGGTGTTGTCGGTGACGCCGTCCCCCACCAGTCCGTAGCGGGAGGCGTCCACAAAAAAGCTCTCCTCCCGGGTGACGAAGCTGGCGGTGAGCGTCTCGCCGCCGGCGCGCACGGTCAGGGTGTAGGGATGGGCGGGCTGGAGGGAATAGACCGAAAAGACGTTGGTGTTGCAGGCGTCATAGACCTCTTTGCCGTCCAAAAGGACGGTGAAAGGCTCCGCCGGGCGGAAGCACAGGCCGTTTTCCAGCTCAAAGACGGCGCTGCGGGTCATGGCGCGGATCAAGGTCAGTTTCATAAAAAAATCATCCTCTCGCTATTGTTTCGGGTGGGCAAAGTGTGCTATGATGGTAAAAATATGGAAAGAAAGGGGGAACAGCCATGAAAAGAGAATCCGACAGTGCCGGGATGCAGGTGCAGCGGCTGCGTCTGGCCGGCCCGGTCTGTCTGCTCCGGGCGGGCAGCGGGGAAGGAGGGCTGTATATGCTGCTGGAGGGCAGCGGCATCCTGCACTGGGGCCAGGGCATGGACAGCGGCCTGGGGGCCGGACCCGGCGCCGTGATGGTGCTGGGCCGGACCGACTGCGTCTTTGAGCCGGCCGGCGGCCGGGCCGTGCTGCTGGGCTGCCGGTTCCCCCTGGAGATGCTCAGCGAAGCCCAGAAAGGGCGGCTGTTCGGCTCCGGCAAGCCCCCGCTGGTGCTGATGGGAGAGGCGGCCTGGTGCAAGCAGATCAACACCCTGCTGGAACTCCTGGCCGACGACTGGGAGAATGCCGACTGCCCCTACCGGCTGTACCTGTCGCTGCTGATCCATTATATCAACCGGCAGGCCGATGCCCAGAGCGGCGGCGGATCCCAGCCGCGGAATGAGACGGTGGACAAGATCTGCGCCTATCTCATCGCCAACTACAACCAGAAGCTGACCCTGGGCGGGGTAGCGGCCCGGTTCTACCTGTCGCCCTATTATCTCAGCCGCCTGTTCCGCCGGGTGACCGGACAGTCCATCGTGGACTTCATCAATGTGCGCCGGATCGAGGCGGCCCGCCATCTGCTGGAGACCACCGATCTGCGGATCAGCGCGGTGGCCGAGGAGACCGGCTTTTCGACCACCGCCCACTTCCGGCGGGTGTTCCGGGAGCAGGTGGGGGTCAGCCCGGTGCAGTACCGGGCCGTCCACCGGGGCGGCAAAAGCTGACAGCCTTTCACAAAGAATCCCCTGTGCCAAAGGGCGGCACAGGGGATCTGTTTTTCCGTGAGCCATCGCGGGCTCCGGGGCAGGGGGCTTAGCCCTTGACTGCGCCGGCGGAGATACCCTCGACGAACTGATCCTGTGCACAGAAGAAGACGATCAGCTGCGGCAGGATGGAGATCAGGGACAGGGCCAGGATGCGGTTCCACTGGAAGCCGGTATCACCGTCCATCGACAGCTTGACGAACAGGGACATGGGGTACTTGGCGGGGGTGGAAACGTAGAGCAGCGGGCCCATGAAGTCGTTGCAGCTCCACATGAACTGGAACAGAGCGCAGGAGACCAGCGCCGGGGCCAGCATGGGGACGATGACCTTGTACAGCGTCTGGAAGGAGGAGCAGCCGTCGATGGCGGCAGCTTCGTCCAGGTCGCGGGGGACGTTGCGCATGAACTGGATCAGCTGGTAGACGAAGTAGGTCTCAGTCGCAAAGGCGGTGTGCACCCAGATGGCCAGGTAGAAGGGGCTGTTGATCCAGCCGAAGCTGTTGTACAGCAGGAACTGGGGCACGTTCAGAACGACCTGGGGCAGGAACAGAGTAGCCAGCATGATGCTGAACATCAGCTTGCGCCCGGGGAAGTCGAACCGGCCGAAGCCGTAGGCCGCGATGCAGGAGGAGACCACCGTGCAGATGACCTTGGGGATCACGTAGCTGTATGTATTGACCATGGCCTCCAGGATGTTGATGGAGCCGCCGAAGTCGTTCAGCGCGTTGCGGTAGCCGTCCAGGGTGGGGTTCTTGATCCACAGGCTGATGCCTGCGAAGATCTCGCTGTTGTCCTTGAAGGTAGCGCTGACCATCCACAGCAGAGGATAGATCATGATAAAGCCCACCAGGATCAGGACAAAGTATTTAAAGAAGGTAGCGACGCGATGCGCAGCTTTCATTCCCATACGTTTACACCTTACCTTTCATCCGAGTAGTAGACCCACTTCTTCTGGCTGGTGAATGCGATGACCGTCAGCACGCAGACGATGACGAACATGATCCAGGCCAGGGCCGAAGCCATGCCCATCTCGTTCTGCTGGAAGGCGTACTGGTAAACCAGCAGGGAGATCAGGGTCGTCGCGTTGCGGGGGCCGCCGTTGGTGATGATGTAGGGGCCGTTGAACTCCTGGAATGCCTGGCAGATCTGAGTGACCAGGTTGTAGAAGATGATGGGGGTGATCATGGGAACGGTGATGGAGAAGAACTGACGCCACTTGCCTGCGCCGTCGATGGTGGCGGCCTCGTACAGGTCGGCGGGCACGCCCTTCAGAGCGGCCAGGAACAGCACCATGGCCGAGCCGAACTGCCAGATACGCAGGATGCAGATGACCCACAGCGCGTAGCCCGGATCCGACAGCCAGGAGGGACCCTCGAAGTGGCCGAAGGTGACCATCTTGATGATAGTGTTGATCAGGCCGTCATCGCGGAAGACCGCGCGCCACAGCACGGCGATGGCCACAGAGCCGCCCAGGATGGAGGGGATGTAGTAGGCCGTACGGAACGCGTTGACGAACTTGATGTTGAAGTTCAGGATGTAGGCGATGAACAGCGCGAAGATCAGCTTCAGGGGCACGGTGATGAAGGAGTACTGGAAGGTAGTGATCAGCGCCTTGGTGATACGGTTGGTGGTAAAGGCGTCGATGTAGTTCATCAGGCCGTACTCGGAGATGCCCGAGAAGAAGTTCATGTCGGTGAAGCTGTAGAACAGCGACTGGCCGAAGGGGATCGCCTTGAAGACGATGAAGCCGATGATCCAGGGGATCAGATAGAACAGGCCCTGGTATTTGTCGCACCACTTCTGAAACGGTGTGCGCCCGACCGCAGGCGCATGGTTTGCTTTCATCAGGGGATTCCTCCTTTTAGGTGTGATCGGATACAAACACCGGCGAACTGCTGTGAATTTATCAACAAACGGTATGAATACCAAGCAAAAAGCTCTTTTTCTGCCTGAAAAAGAGGGGCACCCGGTTCAAAGGGAACAGGCGCCCCCCGTTTTGATCCATGACAGCAGGGCCGATTTTCTTACAAAAGGAGCCTCAATCGATCCTGGATCAGGCGTTGATGGTGTAGCCAACGCCCTCCATGCCATCCAGCAGGATGTCCACGACGTCAGCGCCGCCGACGCCATCGTAATCCATGGTATCGAACACTTCCTGGTAGACGCCGGTGCCGTCTGCCTTCAGGGTGTCATTCTCGAACAGGGGATCCAGCTGGAAGGCGCAGGAGGCAATGACCTTGCTGTTGGCCTCGGCGGTCAGCTCGTTGACGGTGCCGGCGGCCTCAGCGGCAGCCAGGCCGGAAGCGGAAGCGGGGATGCCGCACTCGGAGCCCATGATGGAGGCGCCTGCTTCCTCGTTCAGCAGGAAGTTGATCAGCATGGCAGCCTCGGCGGGATGCTGGCAGGTCTTGGTAATGGCCAGAGCCATCGAGACCTTGGTGAAGCCGCCGTTGTACTCGCCGTACTTGATCTCGTCGCCCACGGTGAAGCCGTCGCGGTTCTCGGTGTCCAGGCCCTCCAGATACTTCAGAGCGCCGGAGTCCCACTCAAAGATACCTGCCAGCTGGCCGGTGATCCACTCGTTGGACTGGCTGGCGGCGGTGGAGCCGTTGTTGCCGTAGTAGGTGGGCAGGGGCATGATGACATGGCGGTCCACCAGGCTCTTGATGAAGTCCAGGCCCTCGATGATCTCATCGCGGGTGTAGTTCAGGGTGGAGGTGGTGGGATCGGCCCAATCCTTGCCGTAGATGGACTCCAGATAGAAGACCATGGCGATCATACGGTCGTAGCCGCCCAGGTGCAGGGGATAGTAGTCCTCGCCCAGGTTGTTCTGGAAGGCCTCGCCTGCGGCGTACAGCTCGTCCAGGGTCTTGGGATACTCGGTGATGCCGGCCTTGTTGAAGCTGGTCATGTTCCAGTAGAAGATACGGCCGGTCATCGAGACAGGCACGGCCTGCTGGGAGTTGGCCACATAGCAGGCGCCCAGAGGACCTTCCTCCCACTGGGAGAAGTCGATGTAGTCGGACACGGTGTTCAGGTCGATGAAGGTCTGGGCGTTGGCGGAGTAGTTGTACAGCCAGTTCCAGTTGATCTGGCAGACATCCTCGGCCACGCCAAACTTGGTGGACATGGTGTCTTCCCAGTCGGACCATGCGGCAAAGGTGGGATTGACGGTGATGTTGGTGTGCTCCTCAGAGAAAGCGGCGATGGCTTCCTGATAGGCGTTGTGGCGGGACTCGCCGCCCCACCAGCTGATGGTCAGGCTGACGTCGCCCTCGGCGGGAGCGGCCACGGAAGCAGCGGTAGAAGCAGTAGAGGAACTGCTGCCGCCGCCGCAGGCAGCCAGCAGACCGGCTGCGCCAACAGCGCCGGTGACCTTCAGGAAGTCACGACGGGAAATTGCGTTGCTCATTGTTTCTCCTCCTAAATAAAAACACAAAACTGATCAGGGACGCCCTGGCCCCTTGTATACAAATGTGATAGCAAAAAACCGCGCCGAGAGAAAGACGCAAATTGTGGTTATACGCGCAAAAACGCGCATATCTTGCTGTGTTTTCAGACCCCTTCGGAACGGCCTTGTTGAAATATCCAAACTTGCGCTGAAAAGTTGTGCAACTTGCATACAACGTGCTTTTGTACAGATTTGCTGGAAAAGAGGGGAGAATCATTTTGAAATTGCTGATATATTAACGATTTTGGGAGAGGCGCACCCCGGTCCATCCCGGCGCCAAGGATAAGAAAACGCCGCAGCAACGTACTGCGGCGCAAAATGAGATATCAGCAAAATTTGTGCGGGTGGGCGCGGGACGCCGTCAGGCATCCTGCCCGGCGCGGCGGCGCGCATAAAATGCACGTCTTTCGCGGAAATAGCACTGGGGACACATACTGACGTACTGGACGTCGTTTTCCATGTCGATGGCCACCTGCTCCCCCTCAAAGACGAACTGGCCTGCCACCTTGCGTGCGTTGCAGATGGCTTTGCGCCCGCAGGTGCAGATGGTCTTCATCTCCTCGATGGTGTGGGCCAGCTCCATCAGCCGGGTGGAGCCGGGGAAGCCCTTGAGGGAGAAATCGCTGCGCAGGCCGTAGCAGATCACCGGGACCCCCAGGTCCACCGTGACCATGAACAGCTGCTCGGCCTGGGCCGGGGTAAAGAACTGGCTCTCGTCGCAGAGCACGCAGGCCAGGGGCCGGTCGTGGGAGGCGCGGTCGGCTTCCACGGCGGCAAAGATATCGTCCTGGGGCTGGATGAGCAGGTCGGCCTTGCGCCGCACGCCCAGCCGGCTGACCAGTTCGCCCCCGCCCTTGGAGTCCACCTGGGGCTTGAGGATCAGCACCCGCATCCCCTGTTCTTCGTAGTTGTGCGCCACCTGCATCAGGGCGGTGCTCTTGCCGCTGTTCATGGCGCCATAACGGAAATAAAGTTTAGCCATACCGTGCCTTTCTTGCAATGCAAAAGCCCGGATGCACCGGGCCGTACGCCGAATGCGGGGCGCAGAAAACCGCGCCCCGCCCGGGATGTATGGAATGTGCGTCAACGCTTCAGTCCTGGTTGCGCAGACGGTAGCCCAGGCTCATCAGGCTGTCCCCCAGGTGGACGTTCTCCACCACCGCGTCGGGGTAGGGGACGGACAGGTCGTAGTGGGAAAAGTTCCAAAAGCCCTTGATGCCCAGTTCCACCAGCCGTCCGCTGATCTGCTGGGCCCCGCTGCGGGGCACGCACAGAACCGCCACATGGGGGTTGTGCTGGGCGCAGAAGGACTCCAGATCGTCGATGTGGCGGATGGGGATGCCGCTGATGCTCTGGCCGATCAGGGCGGACTCCACATCAAAGGCGGCTATGAGGGTGAAACCGTTGTTGTTGTTGGCGATGAAGCTGCTGACTGCCTTGCCCAGCCGGCCGCAGCCGATCAGGATGGTGGACAGGCGCTGGCCGTCGCCGAACAAAAGGCCCTCCAGGATGGTCAGGAGATTGTCCACCGAATAGCCGATGCCCTGCCGGCCGTTGACGTCGCCGATGCAGTTGAAGTCCTGCCGGACCTGGGATGCGGTGGTGCCCATCTGGGCGGCCAGTTCCCGGGAGGAAATGCTGGTGATCCCCGAGTCCTTCAGCGCGCGCAGATAGCGGTAATACTTGGGCAGACGCCGGATGACCGGCACCGATGCCTTGACGGACGGATGCATGGCAAGACCCCCCTCTTGCAGTTTGCCCGGAATTTTGGATATCTTTACCGGAAAGTGGATGCCAGGAATGGCCACATTGTCTAATTACTAGTATACAGCATTTGGAGAGAATGTCAAACCCTTGTCAATGTTTTTGAGGAAATTTCATTTTTGTCCGGCGCATCCGGGCGCAAAAAAGCCCCTGCACGAAGCAGGGGGGAGCAGCGTGCCGAAAACGACACGCTCCAGGGGAACCCCTTTCCGCCCGCAGCCGCGGGCCGGAAATTCCTTGCAAAGCAGGGGACGGGTCAGCTTTCGATCTGCCGGTACAGCCAGCGCATGGCCTCGGACAAGCCGCCCAGCTGGTCGATCAGGCCCTCCTCCACGGCGCGGCGGCCGTCCAGCACGGTGCCCATGTCCATCACCAGCTCACCGGTGTGGAGCATCAGCTGGTTGAAGCGGTCGGCGCTCATCCGGCTGTGGCCTGCCACAAAACCGGTGATCCGCTCCTGCATCTGCTCAAACCAGCGCATGGTCTGGGGCACCCCGAGGATCATCCCCGAATGGCGCACCGGGTGTACGGTCATGGTGGCGGTAGGGACGATGAAACTGCGTCGGGCGCTGACCGCCAGAGGGATGCCGATGGAATGCCCGCCTCCCAGCACCAGGGTGGCGCTGGGCTTGGAGATGCTGGCGATCAGCTCGGCCAGGGCCAGCCCGGCCTCCACATCGCCACCCACCGTGTTCAGCAGTACCAGCAGCCCCTCGATGGCGGGATCTTCCTGCACGGCCACCAGCTGGGGGATGACGTGCTCGTACTTGGTGGTCTTTTGGCCCTGGGGGGCCTCCACATGACCTTCCACCTGCCCGATGACGGTGAGACAATGGATGGTGTGGGCGCCTTTGGTCAGGTTGAGGGCGCCCAGCTCCTCCAGCTGGCTCTGCTCAAAGGCGCGGCGGTCGGTGTCGGCGCTGACGGCTGCGGCCTCGGCTTCCCCCGCGGAAGCCTGGGGATTTGGATTCTTCTTTTTGCTCATACGATGCGGGCCTCCTTTTTGTTCAGGATGCCCGGAACCGCCGCCGGATATGCCAGAGGGGAAAAAGGCCCTGCCTTGCCCCGATTTTGTAACAAAAAGTTCAAAATGTTGACTTTCCCTCTTGCATCCGGCCCGTGATACAGATACAATAGAGGAGCGACTTTTCGCTCAAAAATTACAGAAAGAAAAGAGGAAAATCATGAAACGTGAAACCTTTGGCTCGCGGCTGGGATTCATCCTGGTCAGCGCCGGCTGTGCCATCGGCATCGGGAACGTGTGGCGGTTCCCGTTCCTGGCCGGGCAGAACGGCGGCGGCCTGTTCGTCCTGTTCTACCTGATGTTCCTGATCATCATGGGCGTGCCCGTTTTGACCATGGAGCTGGCCGTGGGCCGCGCCAGCGGCAAGAGCGCGGTGCAGGGCTATAAGGCCCTGGAGCCTGCCGGCAGCAAGTGGCACATCCACGGCTGGTTCTGCATGGCAGGCTGCTACTTGCTGATGATGTACTACACCACCGTGGCCGGCTGGATGCTGGACTACTTCGTCAAGTTTGCCTCCGGGCAGCTGGTGGGGATGGAGAGCGGCGCCGCTTCGGACGTGTTCAACACCATGCTGGCCAACCCCGCGGAAATGGGCATCTGCATGGTGCTGGTGGTGGTCGCCGGCTTTGCGGTGGTCAGCTTCGGGCTGCAGAACGGCCTGGAGCGGATCAGCAAGTGGATGATGATCGCCCTGCTGGCCCTCATCGTCATCCTGGCGGTGAACAGCGTGCTGCTGCCCGGCTCGGGCGCAGGCGTCCAGTTCTACCTGCTGCCCAGCGTCGAGCGCGCCGCCCAGGTGGGCATCGGCAACGTGGCCATGAACGCCATGAACCAGTCCTTCTTCACCCTCAGCCTGGGCATTGCCGCTATGGAGATCTTCGGCAGCTACATGAAGCGGGATCACACCCTGCCCGGCGAGGCCATCCGCATCTGCGTGCTGGACACCTTTGTGGCCCTCATGAGCGGCATGATCATCTTCCCGGCCTGCTTTGCCTACGGCGTCCAGCCCGACCAGGGGCCCTCGCTGATCTTCATCACCCTGACCGAGGTGTTTGTGGATATGCCCGCAGGCCGGCTGTGGGGCAGCCTGTTCTTTGTGTTCATGTTCTTCGCCAGCTTCACCACCGTCATTGCGGTGTTCGAGAACCTGCTGGCCATCTGCTGTGATAACTTTGGCTGGAGCCGCAAGAAATCCTGCGGCATCAACCTGATCTTTGTGCTGGTGGCCAGCGTCCCCTGTGTGCTGGGCTACAACATCTGGAGCGGCCTGACCTTCCTGGGCGGCAAGAATGTGCTGGATACCGAGGACTTCCTGGTCAGCAACCTGCTGCTGCCCATCGGCTCGCTGATCTTCCTGCTGTTCTGCGTGTCCAAGTGGGGATGGGGCTACGACAAGTACTACGCCGAGGCCAACACCGGCGAGGGCATCAAGCTGCCCAAGTCCCGCTGGTTCAAGCGGTATCTGCAGTTCGTTCTGCCCATCCTGATCATCATCATCCTGGTGCAGGGCCTGATCTGAGCAGCGATAAAACGGAACGAAACCAACGAGACCCGCCCGGACACACCGTCCGGACGGGTCTTTTTGTACCTGTGCGCAGCTCAGAACAGCCCGAAAAAGCTGATCTGGTTGACCCCCAGAAAGACGAACAGAACGATCAGAGCCACCAGCACCCCGATCAGGATATCCATTTGGTGGACGCTGAGGGGGAAGTGGTCGTAGATCTTCTCCTTGGAGTTCTTGAAATGGGGGTCGCCGTTGTTCAGCAGGCTGTGTTTTCCTTCGTCGGTATGGGCGGCCTGGGCCTCCCGGGCCTCCAGCTCGGCTTCCCGGGCAGCCAGCGCCGCCTCCCGTGCGGCCAGGTCTGCCTCCCGC
The DNA here is from genome assembly GCF_002161515.1 of Faecalibacterium sp. An58. Lineage (NCBI taxonomy): Bacteria > Bacillati > Bacillota > Clostridia > Eubacteriales > Oscillospiraceae > Faecalibacterium > Faecalibacterium sp. An58. The sequence continues at coordinate 24,763 of NZ_NFHX01000010.1, read as the reverse complement.
TGTTCCTGGGTGCGCTCGTCGTGTTCAGGCATGGCAGTTCCCTCCTTTTGCAGATATTGTAAGTATAAATCCTCCCGGCGCAAAACGCAACCGTCCGGGCTGCAAAAAAAAGGGCCGCCGGCGTGCCGGCAGCCCCATAGAGGATGCGTTTGAAAAGCGCGGGGATCACTTCTTGGCCAGGTACTTGCGGATATCGATGGCCACAGCCAGGATGATGACAAGGCCCTGGACGATGTAGGTGTAGGAGGAGTTCACGTTCATGAACTGCAGAGCCACCTTCATCAGCTCGAAGACCAGCACGCCCACCAGGATGCCGGGCACGGTGCCCACGCCGCCGGTGGTGGAAACGCCGCCGATGGTGGCAGCCGCGATGGCGTCCAGCTCATAGCTCTGGGCGGTGTTGACCGATGCGCCGCCGGACTTGGCAGCCAGCAGGCAGCCGGCCAGACCGAACATGCAGGAAGCCAGCACATAGATGCGGATCTTGGTGGCGGCCACGTTGACGCCGGCCACCTCAGCGGCTGCCTCGTTGCCGCCGATGGCGTACATGTACTTGCCGTGGCGGGTCTTGTTGTACAGGAACCAGAAGCAGACAGCCACGATGATGGCGATCCAGATCAGAACGGGGATGAACAGGATGGTATCGGATGCCAGGGAGGTGAAGTCACGGTTCAGAGAGCCGATGGGGGTACCGCCGGTGTAGACCAGGCAGATGCCGTAGACCACCTGCTGCATGCCCAGGGTAGCGATGAAGGGCTGCACCCGCAGGTAAGAGACCACCAGGCCGTTGCACAGGCCGACCACCGCGCAGATGGCCACCACCAGCAGGAACACCACGGGGGTGGGCAGGGTGGGCAGGCCGGGATAGAACTTGTTGGGCGCGTCGGAGGTCTGGGCGAAGATGCAGGCCAGGCAGGCCGCAAAACCAGCCAGACGGCCGGCAGACAGGTCGTTGCCGGTGGTGATCAGGCAGCCGGAAATGCCCAGGGCGATGATGTAGCGGATGGACACGTTCTTCAGCAGGTTGATGATGTTGGTCATGCCGAAGAAGTTGGGGTGGATGATGCCGACGATGAGGGAGACCAGCACCATCAGCACGATGATAGCATTGTTGCCCAGCCAGCTTTTAAAGATCTGGCCGGTGGATTTCTTGGTAGCTTCCACGATTAGACTGCCTCCTTATTCACTGATTGGCCGCAGCCTTTTCGGGTGCGGTCTCAAACTGAGTGGCCAGGGCCATGATGTTCTCCTGGGTGGCGTCCTTGCCGTCGATGAAGCCGGTGATGCGGCCGTCGCACATGACCATCACCCGGTTGGACATACCGATGATCTCGCTCATTTCGGAGGAGATCATGATGATGCTCTTGCCGGCTTTGGCCAGTTCGGCAATGATGCAGTAGATCTCATACTTGGCGCCGACGTCGATGCCGCGGGTGGGCTCGTCCAGGATCAGGATGTCGGGGTTGTTGGCCAGCCACCGGGCGATCAGGACCTTCTGCTGGTTGCCGCCCGACAGGCTCTTGATCTGGGTCTTGGGGCTGGGCACCTTGATGGCCATTTTTTCCTTGTTGGACTGCACCAGATCCAGGATCTTCTTGTTGTCCAGCATGATGGGGCCTTTGCGCAGGTCGTCCAGGGAGGCGATGGAGATATTGTCGGCAACGCTGAGCACGCCCATGATGCCGGTGGCGCGGCGGTCCTCGGTCAGCAGGGCCAGGCTCTTGGCGATGGCGTCCCGGGGCTGCTTGATGTGCACTTCCTGGCCTTTGATCCAGACTTTGCCCGCCGAATGGGCGCGCAGGCCGAAGATGCCTTCCATCAGCTCGGTGCGCTGTGCGCCCACCAGGCCGGCCACGCCCAGGATCTCGCCCTTGTGCAGCTCAAAGTTGCAGTGGCGGAAACTACGGGGATGGATGGAGGTGAAGTCCTCCACCTTGAGGACCACGTCGCTGGAGGGGTGGTTCTCCAGCGGGGGATACTGGTTGGAAAGTTCGCGGCCCACCATCTTGGCGATGATCTCCTCTTTGGTGATGGTGGACACGTCCCACTTGCCGATGTACTGGCCGTCGCGCATGATGGTTACTTCGTCCGCGATCACCTTGATCTCGTCCATCTTGTGGCTGATGTACACCAGCGCCACGCCCTGGCTCTTGAGCTCCCGCATGATGCGGAACAGGGATTCCACCTCATTGGAGGTCAAAGAGGAGGTGGGCTCGTCCAGGATCAGGACCTTGCAGTTGGCCGAGACCGCCTTGGCGATCTCCACCATCTGCATCTGCGCGATGCTCAGGCTGCCAAGCTTGGCCCGGGGATTGATGTCCAGCTTGAGCTTTTTCAGCAGCTCCTCGGTGTCCTTGTACATTTTGGGGTGGTCCACCGTGACGATGGGCCCGAAGCGTTTGGTGGGATAACGGCCCAGCCAGATATTCTCTGCAACGGTGCGGGCCGGGATGGGCTGCAATTCCTGGTGCACCATGGCGATGCCCCGGTTCAGTGCGTCCAGCGGGGTGGGGATGGTGACCTTCTGCCCTTCGTACTCGATCTCGCCTTCGTCCATCTTGTAAATGCCGAACATACATTTCATCAGGGTGGACTTGCCGGCGCCGTTCTCGCCCATCAGGGCCATGACCGAGCCGGGGCGGAGCTCAAGCCGGGCATGGTCCAGAGCTTTGACGCCGGGGAAGACCTTGACGACGTCTCGCATGACCAGACGGTACTCTGCCATTCCGTAGAGCCTCCTTTTCTGCTAAAATAACACAACACACAACAAAGAGGGCGTGCGCGAGAAGCAGCCGCTTCCACGCACGCACCTCCCATTCCTTATCAGCGGTTCCGTTCAGACGGCACGCTCATCAGAGATACTCTGCGGCGTTCTCCGTGGTGACCTTGACGTAGTCGACCCAGTAGTACTGCTCCACGGGCTCGCCTTCCACATACATACGGGTGGCCTCGGTGGCGGCGGTAGCCTGGCCCACATCGTCGTTCAGGACGGTACCGGTCATGCGGCCGTCGATGACAGCCTGCACGGCCTCTGCCAGAGCGTCAACACCCACCAGGTAGATGTCGGTGCCCACGGTGCGGCCGGCCTGCTCGATGGACTGCAGAGCGCCCAGAGCCATGGCGTCGTTGTTGCAGAAGACCACTTCGATCTGGTCGCCGTACTGTGCCAGAGCGTTGGCCACGTCCTGCTGGGCCAGGGTCTGGTCCCAGTTGTCCAGGTACTCGTACAGGCAGTTGACGGTCTTGCCGGCGTCTTCCAGAGCCTTGATGGAGTACTCGGTGCGGTACTGGGCGTCGATGTTCTCGGGGTCGCCCTTGCACATGATGTAAGTAATGGTGCCGTCGCCGTTGATATCGCCCTCGGTATCGGTGGCGAGGATCAGCTCGCCCTGGTAGGTGCCGGACTGGCGGGCGTCAGCGCCCACGTAGCAGCACTTGTCGGGATAGCTGTCCAGCACGCTCTTGTCGGGCTCGCGGTTGATGAAGACGATGGGGGTGTTGGAGGGCGAGATGGTGTCCACGATGGTCTGGGCCGAGGTGGTCTGCACCGGGTTGATGATCAGGACGTCCACGCCCTGCTGCAGGAAGGTGCTGATCTGCTCGGTCTGGGTATTCTGGTCGTTCTTGCCGTCCATGATGGTGACGCTGTAGCCCAGCTCGCCCAGATACTCCTCCAGGTCTGCACGGTACAGGGTCATGAAGTTGTCGGCGAACTGATAGATGCACACGCCGATGTCGGCGCTGCCGGAAGCTGCGGCGGCCGAGGGAGCCGTGGAAGCAGCAGAGGAAGCAACAGAAGTCGCGGTGGAAGCAACGGAGCTGGAATCACCGCCGCCGCAGGCTGTCAGGGCAGCAGTCGCGCCGACAACGGCAGATGCCTTCAGAAAGTCGCGGCGAGAAATCATTTTCATAATAGCATTCTCCTTCATCAAATACACTCGTTTCGGGCAGGCCCCCCACACGCTAAGGGACAAGCCCTGTACTGAATCTATTATACATTTGGTCTGAAACTGTGTGCAATAGTAAAAACAGACAAGGTTATATTAAAAGTTTTGTGCCGGTTGTACAACAAAAACAAGGTAAGCTTGTACTTTTTACCATAAACGGCACAAAATTGCATGTACAAGCATCATATGTACAAAAGTTTCGCTTTGGAACGATCTTCTCCGGCGGCCCGCCAGCCTGCTTGTCTGGAAAACAAGCGGGATTTCACACAGGGAACAGCCATGTGGTTTTGCGCTATTCGCATGGAGTATTGTTGTTTTTAACAAACTGAGGTAAATTGCTAAAGTTTCGTGCTGCTCCCGCCTGCCGCCCGCGCAACAAAAACAGCGCATGGAAAACTCCATGCGCTGCCTTTAGGGGTTAAGATTGTGCCGGCACTACGGCGGCGGTCCGTCCGCCCCGGCGCTGGCGGGCGGCAGGTTTTTCCTGCTGCTCCCGGGGGGCCAGAGTGGGGGCCGGCGGGGTGGCGCTGCCGGGCCTGTCGTTCCGGGCGGCGGACTGGCTGCGGGCCTTTTCGGTCATGATCAGCATTTGCAGCCGGTTTTCCAGGTTGGCAAAGCTGACGTCGGGATCGTAGTCCAGGGGCAGGATCTGGGCGTCGGGATACATCTCCTTGAGGCGCTTGGCCACGCCGCGGCCCACCACATGGTTGGGCAGGCAGCCAAAGGGCTGGAGGATGATGAAGTTGCGGCAGCCCTCTTTGGCGTGGTGGAGGATCTCGGCGGGGATCAGCACCCCTTCGCCCGCGTCGAAGGTGTGGTGGATGATGGGGTCGCTGGCCCGCACGATGTCCTGCATCCGGGCAGCCCCATGGTACAGCGGATGCTGCTTGGCGATGGAATCGGTCAGGGCGTGGGCCGCGTTGAACACCTCGTCGGCGGTGCGGTACCACAGCTTTTCACCCAGGGGCTTGGAGATGCGGTACTCTTTGATCTGGGAATCCATATAGAAATAGGTCTTGCGGATGACGTCGGTCATGCGGGCCTCGATGATCTCGAAGCCGTTGGATTCCAGGTATTTTTCGATGTCGTGGTTGGCTCCGGGGTGGAAGTTGAGCAGGTACTCGCCCACGATCAGGACGGTGGGGCGGGGCCGGCTGCGGTCGTACTCCACTTCTTTCATCAGCCGGATGGCCTGTTCGAAGCCCTTTTTCAGGCCGGGGATGCCGCGGCGGGTCATCCCGTCCACAATGGCGTCCATCCCGGCCTCAAAGGCCCGGTCGGCGGCGCCGGGGACCTTTTCATAGGGACGGATCTTCCGCAGCAGCTCCTCCATCACGTCGATCATGGGGAGGGAGAAGGCCAGGTTGACCGAGGATACCAGGTTCATCTTGAAGCCGGGGTGCATATTGTGGCTGTCCTTGTCGTCGTTGGTCAGGATGGGCACGTCGGCATAGCCCGCGTCATCCAGGGCCTTGCGCAGCAGGGCGCTGTAATGGGTCAGGCGGCAGTCGCCGATGTACTTGGCCATAGCCACCGCCACTTCGCTGTTGTCGTACTGCCCGCTGCGCAGGGCGGCCAGGGTCTCGCCAATGACGATCTGGGCGGGGAAGCAGATGTCGTTGTGGACGTACTGCTTGCCCAGGCGGATGGCCTCCTCCCGGCCCACGGCCAGGGGCACTGCCCGAAGGCGCTGGGCCGCAAAGGCCGCCGACATCACCCGGCAGAAGGCGTGGGAGGTGTTGGGCACCAGGACCACGCGGTCCTTCTTGTCCTGCCGGGTGAACTTGACCGGGTAGGGGTCGGGCAGCTGGTGGACCGGATGGCGGATGCCACGGGCCCGGCGGATGGCCGCCGTCTCCACAAAGGACCGCACCCGGATGCGCAGGGAGCCCTGGGCGTCGCTCTCGTCCAGCTTGAGGATCAGGGGGCTCTTGCCCGAGATCTCGTGCATCATGCGGGTGATCTCATCGGAGAGGTAGGCGTCATGGCCGCAGCCAAAGCTGACGATCTGCACATACTCCAGGCACTCATCCTGGGCGGCCAGCACCGCCGATGCAAGCATCCGGGCGTGGTAGTTGTTGACGATGTCCAGGCGGCTGCGGCTCAGGTCCACCTTGTTCACATCGGGCAGGGAATCGTTGGTCAGCACCGGGATGCCCAGGCTGACGAACAGCTCGGGCAGGGCGTGGTTGACCAGCTCGTCGTTCTGGTAGGGACGGCTGGCCAGCACCACCGCGTAGCGGTTTTCCTGATGGCAGTGGTGCAGCACCGCCTGGCCCGCCGCCTTGAGCTGGGCCGAGAAGCTGGCCTGGGCCGCGTCGCCGGCGGCAATGGCCCGGCCGGTCAGCTCCCGGCTGATCCCAAAGGCGGCAGCCATATAGTCGGCCAGCTGGCGGTCCCGGTCGGCGTGGCGGTGCCAGTGGAACAGGGGCGCGTCAAAGGGGATGCCCCAGCGGCGCTGGGGATCGTCCGAATTGCGGATGACGATGGGATACCCCTTGACCACCGCGCACATGGACTCGCTGGTGGAAGCGGTGCCCTCGGGCTGGACGGTGGTGATGGTGGGCATGAAGATGCGGTCCACCTTCTTTTTGGCCAGATCGCGCAGGTGGCCGTGGACCAGCTTGGCGGGGAAACAGACGGTGTCCGAAGTGACGGCGGACAGCCCTTCCTCATACATGGGGCGGGTGCTCTTGCCCGACAGCTGGATGCGGAATCCCAGGCTGCGCCAGAAGGCGTTCCAGAAGGGCATGGTCTCCCAGAAGGACAGCACCCGGGGGATGCCGATGGTGACGCCCCGGTCGGGGGCCAGGATGGGTGCGTCGTAGTCGGCAAAGAGCAGCTTTTCCCGCACGGCGAACAGGTTGGGGATCCGCTGCATGGACTGATTGGCCTGGCGCACCTTGTCCTGTACGGCCTTGTCTTTGGGGTCTCCCAGGATCTCGCCCCGCTCACACCGGTTGCCGGTGACAAAGCTCTCGCCCCCCGGAAAACGGATGACGGTGCGGCTGCAGTGGTTCTGGCAGAAGGGGCAGGGCTCGTTCTGGCTCTGGGTATAGGTAAAGGCGTCCAGCGCCGCAAAGCCGATGAAATGGCTGGCGGGGAAGCCGCTGGCCTCGGCCTGGCGCTTGGTCAGCAGGGCGGCGCCGATGGCGCCCATCTCGCCGGGATAGGGGGCCCGGGTGACGGTGCGGCCCAGATACTGCTCCAGAGCCCGCAGCACCGCGTCGTTTTTAAAGGTGCCGCCCTGCACCACGATGCGGCTGCCCAGCACGTCGGTGTTGGGGATGCGCACCACCTTGGTGAAAACATTTTTGATGATCGAGCGGCACAGCCCCGCCATAATGTCATCGGGGGTGCGGCCGTTCTTCTGTTCGGTGATGATGCTGCTGTTCATAAAGACGGTGCAGCGGCTGCCCAGCTCGGCGGGGGTGGAGGCCCGGAACGCCGCATCGGCAATGCCGTCCACCGGGATGCCCAGGGAGGCGGCGAACTCCTCCAGAAAGGAGCCGCACCCCGAGGAGCAGGCCTCGTTCAGCAGCATATTGGTGACCACGCCGTCCTGGATCCAGATGGCCTTCATGTCCTGGCCGCCGATGTCCAGCAGGAAGGTGACGTCGGGTACATAGTGGCAGGCGGCTGCGGCGTGGGCCACCGTCTCCACCGTGTGGTAGTCGCCCCCGAACGCCTTGCTCAGCATCACCTCGCCGTAGCCGGTGGTGCCCAGGCCCAGCACCTCCAGCGTGACGCCCTGGAGGGCGTATTTCCGGTGCAGCTGCTGCAGGCCGTGGCGGATCACCTCGATGGGGTCGCCCCGGTTGTTGGCGTAAAAGCGGTCCACCACCTGCTCGTTTTCGTCCAGCAGGACCAGCTTGCCGGTGGTGCTGCCGGCGTCCACGCCGATGTAGACCCGCAGGGTGTCCCCGGCCTTGACCTGAGGAGCCGCCAGCTCGGGCAGGGTATGGCTGGCCTGCCATTCCTGCCGCTCGGCGTCGGTGGCAAAGTACCGCTCAGCGGTGTGCTGTTCGGCGGCGGGAGGCGCGGCGGACAGCCGCTCCAGAGCCTCCTCGGGGGTGATGGGCGCCGCCCGGCCCACCGGCAGGGGATACAGTTCCTCCATGGCCAGCGCGGCACCCAGGGCCACGATGGTGTCGGCGTTGTCGGGGCGGATGATCTGGTCCTGGGACAGGCCCAGCCGCTGGGCGAATACCTGCACCAGGGTGGGATTGTAGGTCAGGGGGCCGCCCTCAAAGATGACCGGCGGGGTCATCTCCAGGCCCTGGGCCAGGCCGCCGATGGTCTGCTTGGCGATGGCGTGGAAAGCCGACAGGGCGATGTCGGCCCGGCTGGCGCCCTGGTTGAGGAGGGTCTGGATGTCGGTCTTGGCAAAGACGCCGCACCGGCCCGAGATGCTGTACACCTGCCTGCCCTGGGCCGCCAGGGCCTCGAACTGGTCCGAGGGCACCCGCAGCAGGGCGGCGATCTCGTCGATGAACGCGCCGGTGCCGCCGGCGCAGCTGCCGTTCATCCGCATATCCGAGGTGGTGAGGGTGCCGTCCTCCTCCTGTCGGAAAAAGATGACTTTGGCGTCCTGGCCGCCCAGCTCGACGGCGGTGCGGGCGGCGGGGTAGAGGGCACGGACGGCGGCGCCGTTGGCCACCACTTCCTGCACATAGCATACGCCCATCTGGTCGGCCAGGGGGCGTCCGCCCGAGCCGCATACCGCGATCCGCATGGGCCTGCCTGCAAATTTGGCGCAGATGGCGTCCAGCAGGCTGCACAGGGTGCGGCGCTGCTCGGCGTGGTGGCGCTGATAGCGGCGGAACAGGGTCCGGCCGGTGACCCGGTCGGTCAAAACGGCCTTGACGGTGGTGGAGCCGACGTCCAGGCCAAGGGTCAAACGTTCTAACAATTCTTTCATTGTATTACCATCTTATATCGTGCTGTTTGTGTGGATCGGGCGCAGGGACGTGAAAGTCCCTGTATCGTTCGATATCACACAGAATACCACGGCAATGTGAACATTTCAACAATTTGAGGCAAGTTTTGCGCTTTTTTGTAGCATTGCTCAGAATTCTTGCGGATCTTAAAATGCTTTTTGGACTGGATGCGGCAAATGCGCCAAAATTTTACACGGGGCACCAGGTTTTTACATTTGCCGCCCAAACAGGCTCCGTTTTTTTACCAAAGCTTTGCGCGAATATGGTTTCGCCCCGTCGGGGCCTTGAGTACAATAAAACCGTCCCACACAGAGCAAGCAAAGGCCCGCCGGACGGGCCGGGGCGCGCCGCAAGACGCGCCGGATGATAGATTGGGTACCGTAGAGAGAAAGGAATTATGGTTATGAAAAACGCTAAGCTTTCCCGCCGCAGCTTTCTGAAGGCCGGCGCCGCCGCTTCGGTGGCGGGCCTGGTGGCCGCCAACGCCGCAGCTGCTTCTGCCGCTGAGCCCAAGGCTGCCGCAGCCCAGGAGAACGGCCTGCTGGACGGCCTGTTCGGCGGCAAGACCCCCAAGTACATTTTCCTGTTCATCGGCGACGGCATGGGCCTGCCCCAGATCCAGTCCGCTTCCTTCTATAAGGGCACCGTCGAGAACAACGGCGCTGTGATCCCCGCTGAGCTGAGCTTCATGAAGTTCCCCTTCACCGGCAGCGTCACCACCTATGACTCCACCTCTTTCTGCCCCGACTCCGCCTCCACCGCCACCTCCATCGCTTCGGGCGAGAAGACCGAGTCCGGCGTCATCAACATGACCCCCTGGACCCGCGACGTCCCCTTTGAGACCATCGCGGAGAAGCTGCACAAGCAGAAGGGCTACAAGATCGGCGTTCTGTCCACCGTCAACATCGACCACGCCACCCCCGCTGCCTTCTACGCACACCAGGCCAAGCGCAGCAACTACTACGAGATCGGCCAGGAGCTGGCCAACAGCGGCTTTGAGTACTTTGCCGGCGGCGACTTCCAGAAGCCCCGCGGCGGCGCTGTCTCCAACTACGACATGGCCATCGCCAACGGCTACAACCTGGTGACCACCCAGGCCGGCGCTGAGGCCCTGAAGGCCGGCGCAGGCAAGACCCTCATCATTGCCGAGCACCGCGCCGACGCTGCCGCCATGAATTACAGCATCGACGCAGCCGCAGGCGAGTGGCAGCTGTCCGACTACGTCCGCAAGGGCATCGAGCTGCTGGACAACCCCACCGGCTTCTTCATGATGGCGGAGTCCGGCAAGATCGACTGGGCCTGCCACGCCAACGACACCGCTGCTTCCATCCACGACGTGCTGGAGATGAGCAACGCTGTGCAGGTGGCTGTGGACTTCTACAACCAGCACCCCAACGATACCCTGATCCTGGTCACCGCTGACCATGAGACCGGCGGTATGACCATCGGCTTCACCACCACCAACTACGACACCTATCTGACCAACCTGACCAAGCAGACCACCTCCTTTGTCAAGTTCGACAGCGAGCACATCGACAAGCTGCGCGCTGTGGGCGCTTCCTTCGAGGAGGCCCTGACCGATGTCAAGAACTGCTTCGGCCTGATCACCGCCAACGATCCCGATGCGTCCAACCCCGAGTACGAGAACCTGATCCTGACCGACTACGAGCTGGATCAGCTGCGTGAGGCCTATGAGCGCAGCATGACCGTGGGCGCTTCCAGCCAGGACGAGATGAGCCAGCGCGACTACGAGCTGTACGGCACCTACCAGCCGTTCTCCGCCGCCCTGTGCCATGTGCTGAACCACAAGTCCGGCATGGACCACACCACCTGGTCCCACACCGGCGCCCCCGTCAACATCTATGCCATCGGCGCCGGCAGCGAGAAGTTCACCGGTGCGTTCGACAACACCGAGATCTTCCACAAGCTGGCGGAACTGACCAACGTGCAGTGATGCACTCTGCTCCTGAAAACACAAAACTCCTTCTTTACCTTCTTTAAAGCATAAGACAGCCCCCCGCCGGGGCACCGCGCGACACGGTGCAGGCGGGGGGCTTCTTTGTGCTGGTTAGACCTGGTGCCGGCGGATCCACTCGGCCACCGGCTGGGCGATGGCCTTGACGCTGCCCGGCTCAAAGGGGGTGCGCAAGCCGGCGGTGGCGCACAGCTCGGTGTAGCTGGCGGTGCCGCCGCGGCGGCACAGTTTGAGATACCGCTGCCAGGCGTCGGCATGGTCGGCCTCGCTGAGCAGGAAGAACTGCAGGGCCGCCATGGTGGACAGGCAGTAGTCGATATAATAGAAGGGGCACTCGTAGATGTGCAGCTGCCGCTGCCAGCCCGCGCCCCGGCCGTAGAAGGGCAGGCCGTCGAAATCGATCCAGGGGCGGTATTTCTTTTCCAGGCGCAGCCATACGTCGTTGCGCTGGTCCGGCGTCAGGTTGGGGTGCTGGTACATGATGTGCTGGAACTCGTCCACCTCGCAGCCATAGGAAAGGAAGATCAGGCTCTCCTCGGCGTGGGTCAGGGCGTATTTGGGGGTGTCGGCCCCGAACAGCAGCGAATGCCAGGGCGCAGTGAGGAACTCCATGGCCATCGAGTGGATCTCGGCGCTCTCCATGCTGGGGCATTTCAGATCCTCGGGAATGGACGCATCCCGGGCGGCGATATAGCCCTCAAAGGCGTGGCCGGCCTCGTGGGTCAGCACGTCCACATCCCCGGCGGTGTCGTTCCAGTTGGCAAAGATAAAGGGTGCTTTGTAGTCGGGCAGGATGGTCATATAGCCGCCGTTGGCCTTGCCCGGGCGGCTGAGCACGTCGAACAGCTCGTTGTCCTGCATAAAGTCGATGAATGCGGCGGTCTCGCTGCTCAGCTCGTGGTACATGGTGCGGGCGGCGTCCATCCGCACCTGATACCCCTTCACCGGCACCGGGTTGCCGTCGGGGAAGGCCACGTTCAAGTCGGCAAAGGTGGGGTGCTGGATGCCGGCCCGCTGGGCCCGGCGGGCCACCACCTCGGCCAGCAGGGGCACCACGTCCTGCGCCACCTGGTCCCGGAAGGCGCGGATCTCCTCGGGGCCGTAGCCGATGCGGTTCATCCGGGCGTAGGACAGCTGGCTGTAGTCGGCGTAGCCCAGGACGGCAGCCTGCTGATTGAGGTTTTGGACGGTGCGCTCGTACAGCTCGTCGAACTCGACGCGGTGTGCGTCAAAGTAGCCCGCTTCGGCCTCAAAGGCGGCGCGGCGGACCGAGGCGTCCAGGCTCTGCTTGTAGGGGCCCAGCTGGGGGATGGTCAGCTCTTTGCCGTCCAGCTGCACCAGGGCGCCGCCGTACAGACGCTGGTACAGGCTGGAGATGGTGTTGGCCTCCTGCTGCAGGGCGGTGACCCGGCTGTCCACCGACAGCACCGCGTTGCGCATACCGGGCACACAGGTGGAGCCGTAGGCCCGGGTCAGGGCGTCCAGATGGGGGTTGGCCAGGATGGCCCGGTAGATCTCGGTGACGGCGTTGGAGACGGCGGGGCTGTTGGTGTCGAAAAAGTCCTGCTCGGCCTGCCAATAAGGGTCCCGGGTGTCGCAGGTGTAGTGGATATTGGCCAGGTTGGCGGCCGTGGAAAAGCCCGCCAGGGCGGCGCTTTGGTCGTAGTACAGCTTGACCAGGGCATCGCCGGTGGAGGCGGCTGCGGCGTCAGCGGCAAACCGGGCGCACTGGGCCAGGATGGCATCGATGTCGGGGCGTGCATAGGGCATTTCGCTGAACTTCATAGGGTGTGATTCTCCTTCCTATCTGCAATAGGATTCCTGATAATAGCTCTAGCATACCACGGAACTGTGAAAAAGGGAAGGGAAAACAAAAAGCCCCCGCCGAAGTGGGGACCGGAAGTTACAGGGTGCTCAGAATATACTGGATCTCGGGAGGTAAGGTGTGGTGCCAAGTCAACGCGACGGCATAATACGAGCCGTCGAAGGTTTCGACCATGGCAATGCAGCCCTCGTCCTGCTTGCCCGGAAGGCTGACCAGGACCCGCTGGGCCATTTGCCGGGCGGCTTCTTCGGGGCTCAGATGGCTGTCGGCAGTATAAATGCCGAGCTGACCGCCCTCCAGCCTATCTGCCAGTCTTTCGTCGTCATAAATAGCGTTCATCAGCTTGCCGGGACTGGTGGTAACGTTCAGGGTGTCTTTCAGGGAGCGGGCCAGGTCCTGGTCGGCAGAGAACACGACAGAGACTGTGTTCCCCTGGGCCTCGTTGACAGCCTTGGCGGCCAGCTCAGAGTGGTCCACTCCGCCGCAGCCTGACAGAATCAACACCGCAACGGCAGCAGATAACAGGAGTGATGTGTATTTTTTGACGTTCATACGTTTGACTCCATGCGCAAAGTAGAATTTCAGCCGGAGGTTTGGCGGGGTATACAATTCCGGACGGACAATTTTGTGTGGTACACAACGATTTTTTGTTGCGAAGTATACGACTTTGTGTTATAATTTTTGCAAAGAATGGATGGTTTGGGCCGATTTTAAAACGTATACTTTTTCAAACATAAAGAGGCGGGACCCCAAAGGGTCCCGCCTCTTTTCCACTCTATAAGATTCCTCAGAAATCGATCTCCTCCAGACGCAGCAGGGCCAGCACATAGATCTTGACCGACTGCAGCAGGGCGTCCACCGGGGCGGACTCATTGGCGCCGTGCATGGGGCCGCCAAAGCTGGGCAGGACCATGTCATGGCTCTCGGGACCGAAACTGACCGCATAGGGGAAGTGGCGGGCATAGGTGCCGCCGCCCATGGTGAAGGGCTTCTCGTTTTTGCCGGTCACCTCGTTGTAGGTGTCGATGCAGGCCCGGATGGCAGGGGTGTCCGCCTCGATATAGAAGGGGTCGGCGGCGTCCACGTCCTCCAGGGAGGCGCCGGTTCCGATGGCGGCCCGGATGGCGGCTGCAAGGACGTCTCCGTTGGTGGAGGTGGGGTAGCGGCTGTCCATGGTCTGCACCATGCGGCCCTCCTGCATATACATCCGCCCGCCAATGATGGTCAGGGGACCGAAGGGACCGTCGGAGGTGGCAATGCCCAGGCCCTCGCCGGCGGTGGAGCTGTGCAGCTTGTGCAAAACCTCCAGATAGCTGCGCTCGGCCTCGTTGCACAGGCCGTTGGCCAGCAGATAATCCGCCACCAGGCCGATGGCGTTCACGGTGCCCTCGGGGCTGGCTGCGTGGCCCGACTTGCCCCAGCCGCGCACGCGGACGCAGCCGTTCTCGGGTTCCAGGGTGATGTTGGGGGCGTTTTTCAGCCCCGCCATGTCGGCCTGCACCAGGGCGCTGGCCCGGTCGGGGACGGCGTTGTTGGCCACGCCGCCCTCAAAGGCCAGGATCTTGCCATGGCACACCGGGCTGACCAGCTTGCCGTGGAAGTGGCCCTTCTCGCCGTTGCAGACGGGGAACTCGGCGTCGGGGGTGAAGCAGAATACCGGGGCCGGGTTGTGGGCCAGATAGTATTCCACATCCTCCATCCCGGTCTCCTCGTTGGTGCCGGCCAGGGCGCGGATGGGGTAGCGCAGCGGCACCCCCAGCTCCTTGAGGCACTTGAGGGTGTACAGGGTGGCGACCATGGGGCCCTTGTCATCCAGCACGCCCCGGCCCAGGATCCATTCGTCCTGCCGGCGCATGGCAAAGGGGTCCCCGGACCAGCCTTCGCCGGCCGGCACCACGTCCACATGGCAGATGGTGGCCAGATACTTGCCGGCTTCCCGGCCGGGCAGCTCGGCATAACCGATGTAGCCTTCGCAGTTGTGGGTGTCCAGGCCCAGCCGGCCGGCCAGCTCCAGGGTCTTGTCCAGGGCAGCCCGGGCACCCGGGCCGAAGGGCGCGCCCTCGGCGGGAGCGGCCTCCACACTGTTGATGGCGACCAAAGCCCCGATGTCCTTGAGCATCTGTTCCTTGTTGGCCTCCAGGAAGGCATCTATCTTCTGGTCCAGTATCTGATCCATAGTATCATTTTCCTTTCCTTCAAAGTCTGTCAAAACGCAGCAAGGCGGGGCCGCCGTCTGGGACGGCCGCCCCGCCTTAGCATACCCATTCTAACACATTTTGCAGCCCAATGCTAGGTGCAATCTTACTGCGCCGTCCGGGGACTGTCCTTCAGCTTTTTCCACTCGATGACAAAGAACAGGATGGTGCAGGTGGAGGCCGACACGATGTCGCTGATGGGTTCGGCCAGATACAGGCCCAGCAGCTGGCTCAGGCCCAGAGCGCCGAACACCCGCGGGATGACCAGCGACAGGGGCAAAAGCAGGATCACCTTGCGCAGCAGGGCGATGAACATACTGATCCGGGCCTCGCCCAGACCCAGGAAGGTCTGCTGGCAGGCCAGCTGCGCGCCCATGAAGAAGTAGCCCAGCATGTAGATGCGCAAAGGCGCGGTGCCCAGGGCGATCAGGCCGGCGTCGCTGGAGAACAGGCCCAGGAACAGCTGGGGCGCGATCTCAACGGCGCCCACCACCACCGTGGTGACCCCCATCGAGACGGCCAGCATGATCTTGAAGGCCTGCCGCACACGGGCCAGCTTCTGGGCGCCGAAGTTGAAGCCCACCACCGGCTGCGCGCCCTGGCAGAAGCCCTGCACCGGCAGGTTGGCGATCTGGGCCACCGAGAACAGGATGCTCATGATGGCCACGGCGCTGTCGCCGCCGTAGGTGGCCGCGCCGGTGTTGAAGGCCAGCTGGATGACGCACTCGGTGGCGGTCATCAGGAAAGGCGAGACGCCCAGGGACAGCACAAGGGCCAGGGTCTTGCCGTCGGGGGCGAGGTTTGCCTTGCGGATCCGCAGGACGCTGCGCTTGCCGGTGAAAAAGGCCAGCACCCATACGGCGCTGATGGCCTGGCTGAGGATGGTGGCGATGGCCGCGCCCTGCACCCCCATGTTGAACCCGAAGATGAACACCGGGTCCAGGATGATGTTGCTGATGGCGCCGATGCAGGTGGTGGCCATGCTGGTCTTGGCAAAGCCCTGGTTGGTGATAAAGGGGGTCATGCCCAGGGTGAACTGCACGAAGAGGGTACCCAGCAGGTAGATGCGCAGGTAGGATATGGCATAGGGCAGGGTGTTCTCACTGGCGCCGAAGGCCATCAGGATGGGCTCGCCAAAGATGGTGAACACCACGCTGAGCAGGACCGACAGGACCACTAGCAGGGTGATGCAGTTGCCCAGGATCTTTTCGGCGGTCTTGTAGTCTCCGCGGCCCATGGCCACCGAGGCCCGGGGCGCGCCGCCCATGCCGATCAGGTTGGAGAATGCGGTGATCAGCACGATGATGGGGTAGGTGACGCCCAGGCCGGCCAGAGCCAGACTGCCCGTGCCGGGGATGTGGCCCACATAGATGCGGTCCACGATGTTGTACAGCATATTCACCAGCTGTGCCAGGGCGGTGGGCAGGGCCAGACTGAAGATCAGCGGCACCAGCGGCGCTGTGCCCAGCCTTTGGTCCACCGACGCGGCAGCTTTGGCCGCCGCGGATTGATGTTCTTCCATGATCGATACGCTCCCTTCTTCTTTTACAGGTCGATCACAAGTTCCACAGGGCAGTGGTCGGAGCCCAGGATCTCATTGTGGATCCCGGCCGCCTGCACCCGGTCTGCGATCCGCCGGGAAACTAAAAAATAATCGATGCGCCAGCCGGCGTTCCGCGCCCGCGCACGGAAGCGGTAGCTCCACCAGCTGTACTTGACCTCGTCGGGGTGCAGCATCCGGAAGCTGTCCGCAAAGCCCGCATCCAGCAGCCGGGTCATGGCCTCCCGCTCCTCGTCGGTGAAGCCGGCGCTGCGGCGGTTGGAGGCGGGGTTCTTGATGTCGATCTCCTGGTGGGCCACGTTCAGGTCCCCGCACAGGATCACCGGCTTTTTGGCGTCCAGGTCCAGCAGGTACTGCCGGAACATCGCCTCCCACTCCATCCGGTAATCCAGCCGTTTCAGCTCCTCCTGGCTGTTGGGGGTGTAGCAGTTGACCAGATAGAACCCGGGATATTCGAGGGTGATCACCCGGCCCTCCTGGTCGTGCTCGGGCCGGCCCACCCCCATGGTCACCTGCAGCGGCTTGACGCGGCAGTAGCAGGCCGTGCCCGAATATCCCTTGCGCTGGGCCGAACAGAAATACTCCTCATACCCCTCGGGGTGGAAATCGGCCTGGCCGGGCTGCATCTTGGTCTCCTGCAAACAGAACACGTCTGCATCCAGGGCGGCAAAGCTCTCGGCAAAGCCGTGGGACAGGCAGGCCCGCAGGCCGTTGACATTCCAGCTGACTAGCTTCATAGCGGCAGTTTTCCTTCCTTGCATCTCATTCGGTGTATTTGGTCTTCCACACCCCGCTGGTGAACCGCCACACAAAGCAGATGGAGCGGCAGACCCAGTCCACCACCATGGCGATCCAGACGCCCACGGCGCCGTAGCCCATCTGGACGCCCAGCAGGTAGCTGAAACCGATCCGCCACACCGCCATGCTCAGCACCGATACGGTCATGGTGAACTTGACGTCGTTGCCGGCCCGCAGGGCGTTGGGCAGCACGAACGCGATGGGCCACAGCAGGATGCCGCAGCCGCAGTGGATGCGCACCAGCAGGATGGCCAGATCCATGGTCTCGCCCGACAGCGCATAGATGCCCACCAGAGGCCCTACCAGCAGCAGGATGGCCCCGTTGAACAGGCCCATGGTGATATACGTCCACTTGAGCAGCTTTTTGGCGTAGGCGGTGGCCTGTTCTTCCTCCCGGGCGCCGATGCACCGGCCCACCACCGTGATCATGGCCAGGCTGATGGCCTGCCCCGGGATGCAGCCCATGCCGTCCAGGTTGTTGGCCACCGCATTGGCGGCGATCTGCACCGTGCCGAACAAGGAGATCATGCTCACCACCAGGATGCGCCCCGCCTGGAACAGGCTGTTCTCAAAGGCGGAGGGGATGCCGATGCCCAGAATGCGCCGGGCCAGCGCCCCGTCCAGCCGGAAGGTGATGCGGGCCTGGACGGTGTTGGTCCTGCGGCCGCAAGCGGCCAGGATCAGCACGGCGGCCAGCGCGCGGCTGATGACGGTGGGCCAGGCCACGCCCTCCACATACATATCCAGCCCAAAGATGCACACCGCGTTGCCGATGATGTTGACGATGTTCATCAGCAGGCTGACCTGCATCGAGATCTTGGAGTTGCCCATGCTGCGGAAGATGGCCGCCCCGGCGTTGTACAGCGCCAGGAAGGGATAGCTGAGGGCGGTCACCTGCAAATAGCGCACCCCGGCGTCCAGCACGTCCGCCTCGATGGTGCCGTAGAACAGCCGCAGCATGGGCCGGGCCAGCGCAAAGCAGAACAGCCCCAGACCCAGGCCCAGCAGCAGGCTGAGCAGGATCAGCTGGCCGGCGCTCTTGTCGGTCTCCTTTTTGCGCACCGCCCCCAGGTACTGGCTGACCACCACCGCGCCGCCGGTGGCCAGCGCCGCCAGCAGGTTGATGACAAGGTTGTTGATCATGTCCACCAGGCTGACGCCCGAGATGGCCGCCTCGCCGCAGCGCGACACCATCATGGTGTCCGCCATGCCCACGGTGGTGGCCAGCAGCTGCTCCACCAGCAGCGGACCGATCAGCCGCAGCAGCTCGTGATTGGTAAAGATAGGCCCATGGGGGCCGTTTTTCAAAATACTGGGGCTGCGCGCCCCTGCCGCATGTTCCATTGGACTCTCTCTCATCTCTGCCGCCCGCCCGGGACCGGGCAGGCAAAATTCTGGTATACTTTATAATGATAGCATACCCCCACCGGATTGTAAAGCGCGACGCGGCCTGCGGGCGATTGTTCCGGGCTGGACAAGTTCGGCATTTGTTGCAGGAAACGGCCGGTATATTTGTGCGCTTTCACGAAAATACGTTTTGACGCTGTTTCAAACCGTTTTTTCTTCAAAAAGCTCTTGCAATCCGGCGCAAAAAGTGGTATGTTGTATCCCAGCGGAACAGGGCTTGGATACATCTTTGCCCGGATGCCGGGGCTGCCTGCACAGTCCCGGAGGCGCTCCGCGCAGATCATTGCTATTTTCTTCATTTACCTTCTTATCATTTACCCTGCCTGCCCGCAAGGGCGAAAGCGGCGGCCCAACCTGCACGGGCCGTCGTTTTTTGTTGGGGGTGCTCGTCGCTTTCTACAAAAACAGGAAAAATATTTTGGGAAAGCTGTCGGGTTCTCTGCTTGCAGGGCGGAGCAAATAGGAGTATAATACAACCCAGACAGGCATCCGCCTGCCACCCGCCCCGGCAGGGCGGGCGCCGGTTAGCAGCCGGCGCAGACGTAAAGATCAACAGAGTAAGGCTGTGCGCGTTAAGTGCCGCATCAACGGGGAGTTGTGCTGCGGACGAAGGCGAAGTTTTCCCGCGGTGCACAGCCTGCATCCCGCTGCTGCATGGACTTGGGCGCGGGCCGCAGGGATGTCCCGCGGCCCGGGTGTGAAGGCTGCCGGATTTCACGGCCCTCCTTTGTGCGGTTTTCGCATGGGGGAGGGCTGTTTTTTTGTGCCCTCCCCGCCGGATTCAGAATGAGGAGGCGTTTATGATGAATCCCAACCGTTCCCACTCCCTTCGCACCCTGACCTTCTGCGCGCTGCTGGTGGCCATGAGCATCGTGTTCAGCCGGGTGCTCAGCATCTCCACCGGTTTTCTGCGCTTCAACCTGGGCAGCCTGCCCGTGGTGCTGGCCGCGGTCCTGTTCGGGCCGGGGGCCGGCTTTGCGGTGGGCGCCCTGGCCGACGCCATCGGCGGGGTGCTGGCAGGCTATGCCATCAACCCCCTCATCACCCTGGGCGCCGGGGCGGTGGGTTTCTTTGCCGGATGGGGCTGGCGGCATCTGCCCGCCCGCCGCGAGAACGTCCGCCTGGCCGGCGGCATCCTGCTGGGCCACATGGTGGGCTCGATGGTCCTCAACTCGCTGGCCCTGCGGCTGTTCTACGGCTATGCCTGGGCGGTGCTGGCCGCCCGCATCCCCAACGCGCTGATCCTGGCAGGGGCCGAGTTCGTACTGGTGCGGATCCTGCTGGAAAACCACGCCCTGATGGCCGCGGCCCGGGGCAGCCACACCGGGAGGCGTTCGCAATGACCTATCAGGAAGCTCTGGACTACATCCACGCGGTCCACTGGCAGGGCCACCGTCCCGGCCTGGAGCGCATCCGCACCCTCTGCGGCCTGCTGGGCGATCCCCAGAAAGACCTGCGCTTTGTGCACGTGGCGGGCACCAACGGCAAGGGCAGCACCGCCGCCATGCTGGACAGCTGCCTGCGTCAGGCAGGCTATAAGGTGGGGCTGTTCACCTCGCCCTATATCCTCCGGTTCAATGAGCGGATCCAGGTGGACGGCGCGCCCATCCCCGACCGGGACCTGGTGGATCTGGTAGAGCAGGTGCAGCCGGCCGCCGCGGCCATGGCCGACGTGCCCACCGAGTTCGAGCTGATCACCGCCCTGGGCCTGCTCTATTTTGCCCGGACCCGGTGCGACATCGTGGTGCTGGAGGTGGGGCTGGGGGGCGCGCTGGATTCCACCAACGTCATCGACCCGCCCGAATGCGCCGTCATCACCGCCCTGGGGATGGACCACGTCAGGGAGCTGGGCCCCACCCTGGCCGACATCGCGGCGGCCAAGGCGGGCATCATCAAGCCGGGCAGCCCGGTGGTCAGCTATGGGGGCCAGCCCGAGGCCGACCGGGTGATCGCGGCCGCAGCCGCCGCCCGGGGCGCGCCCCTGACGGTGGTGGACTTCTCCCGGCTGCACCCGGTCAGCGCCAGCCTGGAGGGCCAGACCTTTGATTTTGACGGTCTGGACGGCCTTTCCCTGCCCCTGCTGGGCAGCTACCAGCCCAACAATGCCGCTGTGGCCATCACGGCCCTGCGGGCGCTGCGGGCCCGCGGCTGGGATATCCCCGACAGCGCCATCCGGCAGGGGCTGGCCCGGGTGCGCTGGCCCGGCCGGTTCGAGCTGCTGCGGCGCGACCCGCCCTTTATCCTGGACGGCAGCCACAACGCCCACGGCATGAGAGCCACAGCGGACAGCCTGCGCCGGCAGTTCCCGGGACAGAAGTTCGTCTTTATCACCAGCATCATGGCGGACAAGGATTCGGATGAAATGCTGCGTCTGCTGCTGCCCCTGGCCAGGTCCTTTGTGACGGTGACCGCTCCCAGCCCCCGGGCCATCCCGGCCCAGGAGCTGGCCGGACGCATCTGCGCTTTGGGCGGGCAGGCCCGGCCGGCCAGCTCCATCCCGCAGGCGGTGGCCCTGGCTGACACTCTGGCCGCAGGGGGGCCGGTGGCTGCCCTGGGCACCCTGTATTTCTCAGGGGAGGTGCGCCAGGCCGTCTGCCCCGGCAGCGGAACCAAATAAAAAAAGCGGAGCCCTTCGCGGAGTTCCGCTTTTTTTGTTCGGGGGAGGCGTTCACAGCGGGGCCAGCTGTTCGTTGATGGCCACCACGGCGCATACCTCGTTCTGGCGGACAAAGGAGGCCGCCCAGCCGCCGTCCTTGGGGGCGGAACAGAGCGTCAGCTCGTCCCCCAGCTGCAAAGGGCTGCGGTAGGAGATGCGAAAACTGTGCACCCCGCCGCTGCGCACCTGCTGGGGGGCGGCGTCCAGAGCCAGGGAGAGATAGGCGGTGTTGTGCATATGGCCGTTGTAGTCCATGTCGCTGCGGCGCAGCTGGACGGGCTGCCGGTCGGTGTAGCCGGCAGGGGGACGCAGCCGGGGCAGCCGGTCGCTGAAAGCGGTGGTCTGCTCGGGCTGGTAGGCGGCCAGACGCTCGGGGGTGGGCAGGCAGGGCTTGCCGGTGCTGCGCTGGACCAGAGCCAGCCTGGCCTGGCCCCGGGCCAGGACCTCCCCCTCCCGGGTGCGCAGCAGCATCTCACGGGTGGCCAGCCGGGGATTGACGCACAGCCAGGTGCTGGCCTGGAAGGACTCGTCGTAGGCGGGGGCGCGCAGCACGGCGGCCCGCCAGTTGGTGATGACCCAGGACATACCGTTCTGCAGACTGTCCGCCATGGGGGAGTAGCCCACCGTGTTGGCGTGGCGGACCGCCGTATTTTCAAAGATGGAGAGGAGGGCCGGCGGGGTCAGCAGGCCGTTCTGGTCGAAATCCTCGACCCGGGTGGTGACAGGGATGGTGAAGATCATGGACTTGGCTCCTTTATCAGTTCATGGGTCCGGCGCGGTCGAACATGCGGGCCACCTGGTCCGCCAGAAGCCGGTGCTGGGGCTGGTCCAGCAGGGGGTCGGCGGACAGGATGGCGGCGGCTTCGCTCTGGGCGGCGTGGAGGGGGCGGGTGTTGGCGGCGAGGTCGGCGATCTGCAGCGTGGGCAGACCGTGCTGGCGGCTGCCGAAAAAGTCGCCGGGGCCGCGGGTCTCCAGGTCGTACTGGGCTACCGCAAAGCCGTCGGTGGTGGAACAGAGGAACCGCAGCCGATTCTGGACGGCGGGGGCGGTGTTGTCGCTGACCAGGAAGCACCAGCTCTCGGCTGCGCCCCGGCCCACCCGGCCCCGCAGCTGGTGCAAAGCGGACAGGCCGTAGCGCTCGGCGTTCTCGATCACCATGACGGTGGCGTTGGGCACATCCACCCCCACCTCGATGACGGTGGTGGAGACCAGGGCGTCCAGCCGCCCGGCCCGGAAGTCCTCCATGACGGCGGCCTTCTCTTTGGGTTTCAGCTTGCCGTGCATCAGGCCCACCCGGCGGTCGGGCAGCAGGGCCTTGGCGGTCTGCTCATAATAGGTCTTGACCGGGGCCAGCCCTCCGTCGGGGCCTTCCTCGATGGCGGGGCAGACGATGTACACCTGACGCCCGGCGCCGATCTCCCGGTCCAGAAAACCGTACAGGTCCCGGCGGCGTGCCCCGCCCATCACCCGGGTCTTGACCGGGGTGCGGCCGGGGGGCAGCTCGTCCAGGATGGAGATATCCAGATCGCCGTAGATCAAAAGCCCCAGGGTGCGGGGAATGGGGGTGGCGCTCATGACCAGCAGGTGAGGGGAGGCGCCTTTCTCGGCCAGGGCGCCCCGCTGGCGCACCCCGAAGCGGTGCTGCTCGTCGATGACGGCCAGGCCCAGCCGGGCAAATTCCACTCCCTCGGACAGGATGGCATGGGTGCCCACCACCAGGTCTGCCTCTCCGGCGCGGATGGCCGCCAGGGTGGTGCGGCGGGCGGCGGCTTTCAGCCCGCCGGTCAGCAGGGCCACCCGTATGCCGAAGGGGGCCAGCAGCCGGTTGAGGGTCTCGGCGTGCTGCTGGGCCAGCAGTTCGGTGGGGGCCAGCAGCGCCCCCTGATACCCTGCGCCCACGGCGGCCCAGAGGGCGGCCGCGGCCACCAGGGTCTTGCCGCTGCCCACGTCCCCCTGCAGCAGGCGGTTCATCGAGCGGGGTCCGGCCATGTCCTCCAGGATCTGGTCCACCGCACGGCGCTGGGCCCCGGTGGGCGCAAAGGGCAGGCTGGCCCAGAAGGGGGCGGGGTCGGCCCGGCGCATGGGCGCGCCGGTGGAGGCGGAACCCCGGTTTTTCAGCAGGCCCATCCCCAGCTGCAGCACCAGCAGTTCCTCAAAGATCAGGCGGCGGCGCGCCTCCTGGGCGGCCTGGGGGGTGGCAGGGGTATGGATGTCCCGCACGGCCTGGGCCTTGGAAGGCAGGCGGTATTTTTGCAGCAGGGCAGGGGGCAGAGGGTCTCCCAGCAGCTCGGCGTGGGGCAGCAGCTGGGCCACGCACCGGCCGATGGCGCCGCTGTTCAGTCCGTCGGTCTGGGGATAGACCGGGATGAGCGGCACGGCCGATACCTGTGCGGCGGTGCGGACCTGGGGGTTGACCATCTGGCGGCGCAGCAGCCCGCCGGCTACCACCCCCTGAAAATAGTATTCCTGGCCGATCTCCAGCTTCTGGATGGTGTAGGGATTATTGAACCAGGTCAGCTCGAGGGTGGCCACGTCATCCCCGGCCGTGGCCTTTTCCACCCGGCGTCCCCCTGCGGCGTAGCGGCCCCCCTGCTTTGCCAGCAGCTGGGCCCGGACCACGCACTCCACCCCGACCGGGGCTTCGGCCGGGGGGTAGGGGTGGGTGAAATCCAGATAGCGCCGCGGATAGTGCTGCAAAAGGTCGGCCAGGGTGCGGATGCCCAGCTTTTCGAACCGCTGGGCCAGCTTGGGCCCC
The DNA here is from genome assembly GCF_002161515.1 of Faecalibacterium sp. An58. Taxonomy (NCBI): domain Bacteria; kingdom Bacillati; phylum Bacillota; class Clostridia; order Eubacteriales; family Oscillospiraceae; genus Faecalibacterium; species Faecalibacterium sp. An58. The sequence goes on along the minus strand of NZ_NFHX01000010.1, from coordinate 703 downwards.
ACCCCCTTGAGGTATTGTACGGGGGTGTCCGGGGTCAGGGTGGTTCGGTTTTCGGTTTCTGGCACAGGCACGCCTCCTTTCGCGGTCTATTGTAGCACTGAACGGCCCAATGGGCAAGAAAGGGGGACGATCCGACACAAAAAGCCGCCTGCTTGGCCGGCGGCGCGAAAGTTCCCCCTGGAGCATGCCGGTTTCCGGCACGCAAAAAAAGGCCCCCGTGCAGAGCACGAGGGCTTTTTGGAGGTGGCGACCAGATTTGAACTGGTGAATGAAGGTTTTGCAGACCTTTGCCTTACCACTTGGCCACGCCACCGTATGAAGGGCGGTGAACGCCCCTGTTTGGAGCGGCCGACGAGGCTCGAACTCGCTACCTCCACCTTGGCAAGGTGGCGCTCTACCAGATGAGCTACGGCCGCATAGCGACGCATTTGTCCCTGCGTCCATCCTGCGTAGGATGCCCCGTGACGGGGTAGGATGTTGGCGACCCGGATCGGGCTCGAACCGACGACCCCCAGCGTGACAGGCTGGTGCTCTAACCAACTGAGCTACCGGGCCAAAATAAGGAGTGACGCTTGCCACTCCCATGGAGCGGCCGACGAGGCTCGAACTCGCTACCTCCACCTTGGCAAGGTGGCGCTCTACCAGATGAGCTACGGCCGCATATGGTGCCTCCGATCGGAATCGAACCAATGACACGGGGATT